>JBILYY010000065.1:0-16955 GCA_044377495.1 Bacteriovoracaceae bacterium
CTGTCCCATCCACCGTCCCGGCGTTTCCTGCGAGCATCCAGTCATCTCCCACGGCCATAGTGGAACATCCACTCAGAACGGGTGCTGCTGCAGTTCCAGTGATGTTCATGTTGATTGGAACACGGATATCTTTCAGGTTTACAACTTTTGTACTACTTTTTTGAAAGGTTGTTTTAACTAATAGATCAGCAGTACCTCCTGCTGATGAATAATTGGTAAAATAGATTCCTGTAATAGTAAGTGGTCGCACATTTGTTGATGCTGTTGAGTAGGTAGCATTATTTAATTTGTCTTTAACGAAGGCGATAGTAACAAGTCCGCTTCCGGTTGCAGCAGTCAGGTTTGCCTGGGTAATGTATGGAGAGAATGTGTAGGTACAGGCATTTATATCAGTGAAATTGCTTAGAAGGATATTTTTAAGACCAGTTGTTTCTGATCTTGCTTCGTTGTGTTTTACACCTTCGCCAGCATCTTTTAGTAGTGTCGCGACGGTTAAACTGATGACACTTAGTATGGAGATCGCCACCATACTTTCGATCAGAGTTACACCGGATTGGTTTTTAAACAGTTTAAGCATTTTCATAAGAAGATCCTAAGTATTTATATATATAGTAAGATTGTAATTTAAGTTGGCCCCAGATCACATAGATTTTATAAGGCACTAATTTCTGGATCAAGTAGGGTGGATAGCGCCATAAAGATGAGGCGCTGGGGTCAGAAACCCGAGCAGTTTAGTTGTAACCCCATGTTTTAAATATGACCCATAATTTAATGGCTTAAAATCGCTCAATCCAATAATATTATCCTATGCGTATTGAGATTTTAGTTGATAACGGCGAACCAAAAATCTATCCACTGGATCGACCTAAAATAGTGGTGGGGTCTCATGAATCTTGTGACATTGTAATTGATCACTCAAGTATAAGCCGTAAACATTTAGTAATTATTGGCCGAGATGAAAAGTATTTTGTTGCTGACCAGGGATCCATGAACGGCAGTTACATTAATGAGCATCGTTTGGTTCCGGGAAGTAGCACTGAATTCACTTCTTTTTTTCCTGTCCGTTTGGGTGATAATGTTCTCGTGACTCTTTTGTCGGATGAAGATGCTGGGGAACTTGGCCCTGATTCTGATTTCAACACGCCAAATTCTTCTGGTGCTCCTGCTGGAAATGAAAGCACGAAGATGATTTCACTCAAGGATTTACATAAAAGTAGTACATCTGAGCTAGTGAAACAACGTACGACGACTGTTGCAAAAAGAAAAAAAACTCTCAAAAAAGTTGAACCAGACTCAAAGAAACCTTTGAATTCTAAGGTCATCATATTTTTTGTTGTTATTATGTTCTCAGGCGCAGCTTATTTTCAATTTATTTTAAATGGAAAAAGTGAACCTGAGGCCCCAGCTACCGCAGCTAAGGCAGAACTAACTGCTCCAGTTCCCGAGGTAGACAAGGGTCCGATACTGCGAG
The DNA here is from genome assembly GCA_044377495.1 of Bacteriovoracaceae bacterium. Taxonomy (GTDB): domain Bacteria; phylum Bdellovibrionota; class Bacteriovoracia; order Bacteriovoracales; family Bacteriovoracaceae; genus Peredibacter. The sequence goes on from JBILYY010000065.1 coordinate 1,472, forward strand.
TCGAGGTCAGTGACTTACTTCCTTCTGAAAGCATCCTGGCTGCCTATAATAATAAAAAATGTGTTTCCGAAATTGAGAAATTTTTCTGCATATCTTACCCAATGATTTATCAGGGTAAAGGTGGAGCAGTTATTGTTGATAAAACCATAATCATTTTCGTAGATGGGGATAAGGATATAGTTTCTGCTAGAGACTATGTAATAAAACCTTTATCGCTTGCAGAGGGTGGAACAAAAGAGGCCATCGACCAGTTCCGTTTAGAATTAGGTACTATTGCCTTGATGTTGTGGATGAAAGGGACAATACCTGTCGAGGTTACAAATCTTGATAAGGCCAAAGGTTATATTATTGCAGTCGTTTTTATTGGTTCAGTTGATAACGTACCGGCCGTGGTTAACGCTGTGTATTTTGTTCCGGAGTCTTTCATTCGTCTAAGACAGATAATGAAAGAGGAAAATTTCATCAATGCCAAGAGAAATGGAGCTTCAGAATTTTCTTATGCTTATGATTATCTAAGGTTTCCCTAATACAATTTTTACAAGTGCACCATGAAGGCGAATTATATAAGGGAAATATTTACTTTCCTTTATATCAGGTTTCTCCTGGGCCATAGCTATGATGCGGCCAGTGACTCTTATAGCAACTTCAGGTTGATTGGCCTTTAAATAACTATCTGCAAGGTTAAAAACGATGGGAAGATTGAAAGGGTCCGCTTCCAAAGATTTGGTGTAGAAAACGATTTCATTTTCATAATACTTCGCGGCCCTATATGTTTGGATTGAAAAGAAGACGATAAGGAGAACAGGGATTATCTGGGCATATTTAAATTTCCACTTGTTTAAAACCTCCATCCAAAAGCAAAGGAAGAAGGGTAGTGCCAGATAGAGATGTTGCTCGCTTACCCAAGTGACGTTCATAAAGGGTGCAGCGACTATTCCTAGAAATGGAGTAATCATAAGATATCCAGCAATAAGATATATTGCAGTTAAATTTCCCCACGCAATGAAAACGATTGTCACTAGAAATACGAGCTGGAGGATTTCAAGGATGCTACTTTCTTTGGGATTGGGTCCTCGTATAGGAAAACTTTCAAACGGCATCATCACTTGCCAGAAATAAAACTGTGAAGTTTTTAAAAACAGATTCAAGCGTTTTGTAAGTTCACTAGGGGCCTCGGGGGCTTTTGTTGGATGAGTCGCTTTAACCACAGCAATTTCTTTTTTCTTTGAATATTCCTCTGCTACATATGTCTTGCTTTTCAACTGGGTAACACCTTCTGAGGTTACCGGACTATCTACAGTCTTTAAAAATGAATGAGTGGCCATGATGAAGAAAGGTAGCATCCAAAGTAATTGTACCTTGGTTTGTTTCTTGTATCCATAGGCCAGAAAAATTACTGCAAGTGGAAGTGATGATGATTTTGAAAGCACCGAAAGCAAGAACGAAAGCCATGAAAGAGGATAATAGCGTTTATCGTCCATGGATCTAATGAGAAAAAGAAAAGCAGTTATACAAAAGGTGAAACATAGAAGCGTTTTTAATTGTACCATCCATGCCACGGAAATGACATTTGCAGGATGAAGGAGGAAAAGTAAAAAAATAACATTGGCATAGGGAATATTTAGCTTCTTGAGAAGTTTTAAAAATAAGTATGAATTAAAGAAATGAAGGACAAGATTTAAAAGGTGGTAGTTCAGATATTCATGTTGCCAGAAATGAAAGAGGATCTTTTGGATTGTGGTACTAATTGGCCAAGCGAAATTATTGAAAATTGTCGCATAAGAGTAGTCTTCTATGAATGGTTGATAATTAAAAATAAAATGCCGATCATCGAATATGGGGACACCAGTCAGGGCAGGATAATAAAGGGCACCAACTAAAAGAAATGATGAAAGGATGAAAAGGAAAGCTTTTGGAGTATAGATGCGCATAAAATAATAAACCCACAGTTTGTCTGTGGGTTTATTTTATGCTGAAACTTACTTTAGAAGTTAGAATTTTTTTGAACCACGAGATTTTGAGTCTGTTTTCTTTCTGCGCTTATCAGCCGCTTCAAGTTTCAATTTATTCTTAACAGAAGGTTTTTCATAAGCTTCACGTGCACGGTACTCTTTTACGATTCCGTAAGCGTCGCAAAGGCGTTTGAATTTTTTGAGAGCACGCTCAACACCAAAGCTGTCAGAGATATCAATACGAATTTTGTCTTTAGGGTCTTTTTTAGTGTCGTAGGCCATGTATCCTCGCGGTTAGATTTTCGATGATAAAAAATAGCATATTGGTCTAAAAAGGCCAGTCATTAACGACAATGCACCGCAACTATAATCGTAATGATGCCAAAAATGGGTAATGATCCGAGGGAAGGGAGTTTTTTTGCTCCATTTTTTTGGGAATCGGTAGCGGAATCCCTGAAGGATTCTTATAACGTGGAAAATAACATTCCCCAGGTTCAATTAAATGAGCAAATTTCTCTGAAATAAACAGGTAGTCAATTTGCTGCACAAATCGGTTTCCCCCACGCGTGAAATAAACGTAACTGAAGCGTTCGTCTTCCGGAATCTTGGCCAAGAATGCAATGTCTTTTAGATCCGTGTCTTGGTAGATCTGCTTGAATTCCTCTTCAGTGTCCTTTTCCCCGGCATGGCCGTTAAAGTCTCCTCCGACCAAAATGGGTACCTGATGGACCAATAGTTTTTGATAAATCTGAAGCAGTCCTTTTACTTCAAGGGCCCTGCGAGTTCTTCCTTCGAAGTCAGCTTTTCGCATGTCTAGCTTGGATTTAATGTGAACGAGCAGTAAAATCATTTCCATTTTTTCATCACGAATTAAATCAAGTCTTAAAACGTCTCGTGAAAACCGCTTGGCGGGGAAGGGAAGTACATAATCAATATGTGAATGAAGGGCCAGAGTATAGGGTAATTTCTTTTTAACTAGATAACCCAAATCAATTCCTCGATCTGAATTTGAAGGAAGTGAAAGAGAAGTGTATTCGTCGTTAAGGACAAATTTTGCGAAGTTAGCGAGGGATTCATGTCCACCAACTTCAGTCATCATAACAATATCGGCATCTGCATCTTTTATGGTCTGTGCCAGAGCAATACATTTGTCTTTGGACTTATTCATAAAAAGGCTGGAGCTCATGAGCTGCCATTTAACTTCGGTTAAGTTCTCAAGAGAGGTCTGGTCGTGTTTCTCCATGAATAAAAATAGATCTTGGGCATTGAGCACCATGATTTTGAGAAGAGGGGTTGTTTTTTCCGCAATTGTATCTACTTCCATACAAGACATAGAATATCTCTATGAAACCAATCAAACAATTCTTCGTTTTAGTCATTTCACTTATTCTTTACCAAATGGCCGAAGCTGCTGACGGTAAGCTTCTTTTAGAACCATTGGTAGGGGTTGAAACGGTTATGGTTCGGTACCCGGAGCCATCGCGCTATGTGACCCGGACTATGTACGGGGCGAGAGTTCTCTATGGTGTTACACTGTTTTCTGGTGAACTCGAGTACACTGAAGCCCAATCTCGCAAGGATTATACATCAACAGATCAGAAAGTTTATGACAAGGCCCAACGGGCGTCGCTTGGTATTCGAAGCACCATGGCGCTTGGATCTTTTTTTGGGCTTTATTTCAGACTTGGTGGACGGGCGACACAAGGAAAAACAGAAGTCACCACCGCGGGTGTAACTGAAACAATTGATAACCCGCTTCATGTTGACCCTTACGCAGGTACGGGTCTACAACTGGCCTTTTCTTCGAATTTTGCACTCAACGCAGGGGTGACTTTGATTCGCAACGGCGAAAATAAATATGATTCTCAGTATACATTTGGGCTTACGGCGCGCTTCGGCAAACTTTAATATTTGCCTTCCCATCAAAATTCTTTAAGCTCTTAGGGATGTCTACATCCTAAGGAGTTCAGATGAAACAATTATTGAGATTGGTCCCATTGATATGTCTTTTGTTAATAGGTTGCGCGAGTAGGAATTCCGGATGGGAAAACACTACCGAATCTGTTTCCATGAATAGCGCTGATATTACGGCCTTAAAAAAACAAGCAATGGATCTATGGAAAGGCAGAGTTGAGCAAGGAAAGCTGGAAGAAGCTCTCGCTAAATTCAAAGTACTACATTCTGTAAATCCGAATGACCTAGAAACTCTGGTTTACTTAACTAGAGGTAACTACTTCCTAGCTGATTCACATCTTCAAGATATTGAGCAAAAGAAAAAATATTATGAATTAGCAGCAAGTTATGGTGAAAAGGCCATGGCCACAAATGCAAAATTTAAAGAAGACGTAAAATCTGGTAAATCGGTAGAGGACTCTCTGGATTCACTTACTATAACGGAAGTGCCTGCAATTTATTGGACGGCCGCGAGCTTAGGTAAATGGTCAAAAGTTTCTGGGATTGCCGCGCAATTAAAATATAAAACAAGAATTAAGGCGATGGTTTCAAAAGTTGAAAAAATCCAGCCTGATTATTTCTTTGCAGCTCCGGCCCGCTATTGGGGAGCTTTCTACGCTTTAGCACCTTCTTTTGCTGGTGGAGACATCAAGAAAAGTATCGTTCATTTTGAAAAATCTCTTAAGATGGCCGCGGAGTATCAGGGAACAAAAGTTCTTATGGCCGACGTCTATTACACCAAAACTGGTGACAAGAAAATGTTTGAACAAACATTGAAAGAAGTTCTTAACTCAAAATTTGATAATCATCCTGAAATTGGCCCGGAAAATGCTTTAGAGAAAAAGAAAGCAGAAAAGCTTTTAGAAAAAATGGATGAACTTTTTTAAGGAATAATCATGAAACTCATTACGCTACTTTCTTTTCTTATTTGTCTTAATGTTTCGGCAAAAGAATTAACTATTAAGTTTGGGACAATTGCTCCAGCTGGAACACCTTGGTCAGATTCACTGGAAGAGATTAAGGTTCGAGTTGCTAAAGAAAGCAATAACCAGACAAAAATCAAAGTTTTCTTAGGCGGCCAGCTTGGTGGAGAGCTTGAGATCCTGCAAAAAATACGTCGCGGAAATATCGAAGGCGGAGGACTTACTTGTGCTGCGATGGCGAGTATTGTTCCCGAACTTGATCTATTAGAAGTTCCTTTTCTTTTTGAAAGCTCTGAAGAGGCCGATTTTGTTTTGGATAATTATCTTCTTGTTCCGTTTACAAAATTATTTACCGCTAAAGGTTTTGTGATGGTGACATGGGCCGAAAATGGATGGAGAAGTATTGGACACAAAACAAAACTCATTAAAACACCAGCAGATTTAAAAGGTGTTAAGATCCGTTCTCAGGAATCAAAGGTTCACTTGGCCTTTTGGAAAAGAATGCAAGCATCTCCCGTTGCAATTGCCATTCCTGAAGTTCTACCGGCACTTCAGACTGGCGTGGTAGAGGCGTTTGATAATACTCCACTCTTTACCCTTGCAGCTGAGTGGCAGACGGCGATTAAGTTTTATTCTGTTACTAATCATATCTATCAACCTGGTGCTATTATTTATTCCAAAAAGTTTTGGGATAAAATTTCAGAGGCCGATAAAAAAATCTTGATGGGTCCAGGTAATGCACAAGCAGCTGTTGTACGGGCCAATGTGAGAAAACTAGGTAGCAGTCTCATTGATGTTTTAAAAGAGTCTGGTGTGAATACGTACACACTTACTGCAAGTGAAAAAGCAGCTTTCGTTAAGGCCTCAGCAGGTCTTGCGGAACAAGCCGTTAAAGATGTTGGTGGAGATGCTGCAAAGATTTTCGCTTTAATCCAAGAAGGCAAAAAAGCCTTTAAGGCAAAAAAATGATGGATAACATTCTTAATACAATGACTAGGATAGAGCGAATTGCCGCATCTATTCTGATTGCCGTTTTAACCGTTTTTGTCGTATTGGATGTTGGGTCTCGTGAAATGTTCAAGACTGGAATACCCTGGGCACAGAAAGGCGCAGTTTATCTCATGATTTGGGCCGGATTTCTTGGTGCCGTTTTGGTTACGCAAAAAGTGGAACATTTAAGACCGGAAATTGCGGATAAATTCTGGACCGGAAAATTAAAACCTTTCTACCTCCGTGCTCATAACTTTATAGTTTTCTGTTTCTGCGCTTGCATGGCCTACTACTCAGTACTTTACGTTTTAGAATCCAAAGAATTTGGAGACCGAAATGTCATTATTGATATGCCGATGTGGCTACTTCAGGCAGTTATTCCTTATGCATTTATTTCCATGAGTTTACGATATTTGTATTTTATTTTCTCACCTCGTGAGAAAGATCCAGGGGCGGTTCACTAATGTCTACAGGAATATTAGTTGTTCTTGCATTAGTCATGTCCATCCTATTTGGACTTCCTTTGTTTGTGATCATGGGATCACTGGCCGCTATTTGTTACACCACTGTCTCTGGTGAAAACATGATGGTGATCGTTGGTGATATTTTCTATGCTGCCGATAAAGAGATACTCTTAGCAATTCCTCTTTTTGTATTGGCCGGACAAATCATGACCAAGGGAAGTATTTCTCAACGTTTGATTAACGTTGCCAAAGCCGCTACTGCGGGAATACCAGGAGGAATGGGGCTTGCTTCTATTCTTTCTTGCGCGGTCTTTGCTGCTATTTCGGGTTCCTCACCTGTGACTTTAATTGCGATTGGCTCGCTAATGTATCCGGCACTCTTGCAGGCCGGTTATTCTAAGAAATTAGCGATGGGCGCTCTTTCAACTGGCGGTACTTTAGGGATTATTATTCCTCCCAGTATTCCCATGATTATTTTCGCGATCATGGCCGGTGTGAGCGTTGTGGATCTTTTTAAGGCCGGCATTGGCCCGGGGATAGTTCTGGTTATTATCCTTTGTGGTTATATGTATTATGCCGCACCCAAAGGATCTCAAGCCAAATTCTCTCTGCCTGATTTTCTTCATCATCTTAAGAAAGGAATACTTTCTTTGATGATGCCTTTGATTATTTTAGGTGGAATATATTCTGGATTTTTCACTGCGACGGAATCTGCAGCAGTGGCCGTCGTGTACGCTGTTATCGTTGAAGTCTTTCTTCACCGAGAAGTCAGTCCCAGAAAACTCTTGCCGGTTTTCTCTGAAACGGCAGAAATGTTGGGAATGCTGTTCTTGATTCTAATTCTTGCTGTGAGCTTGAATAAGTTTATGACGTTGGAACAATTGCCTCAGCAAATGGTCGACTGGATGTCTGCCATGATTTCAACGAAGCTAGGCTTTCTTATTGCTGTTAATATCCTGCTTTTGATCGTGGGCTGTTTCATGGACATCATGAGTGCGATTCTGGTTTTAGCACCAATCCTTACTCCCATGGCGATTCATTATGGAATTGATCCAATCCATTTTGGAATTATTATGATTGTGAATCTTGAGATCGGATATCTAACGCCACCAATAGGGATTAATCTTTTTGTGGCCTCAGGAATCTTTAAGGAGCCGCTAACAGACGTTATTAAGGCCGTGCTTCCGTTTTTATTCGTGATGCTCTTAGGTTTAGCGATTATCACGGCATTTCCACAGATCTCACTTTTTCTTCTTTAAGCGTACTTATAGGCCCTTAGGAGTTCATTCCTAGGGGCCCGATTTTGCCGGCTTCCAGACTGTTGACCCCAAGTGTTTGAGCGTTATATATTTCTCACATGAAAATGACCTCTCTGCTGTTCATTATATCTCTTCTTTTTCTATCTGTTTCCTGCGGGAAAGGTGGGAGAAGTAGTGGCAAGAAGTACATCAAGATTACTCCTGAACAGATTGCCTATGTGATGGATAATCAGGTTATGAGTTGCGGCTCCATCGGTGGGAAAGCATGCCCGGAAGGTGTGTCACGCTTGATGATCTTGAATCGATTAAATGCTGATGCATCTTATGTGTGCTCCGGTTTTATGGTGGATAAGACTACGCTGGTGACTAATCATCACTGTGTTGAAAATCTAACTGAATGTAATAATACTTACATCGCTGTTTATAATGGTAACGGTTATCATCAAACCAAATGCAAAAGAATAATCAAAACTCTTGAAGACTATGCTTCGGCCAATGATCCGAGGCGGGCGATTGATTTCACTGTTATGGAAATTGAAGATGATTTTTTTGGCACTACGTTTAGTCTTGCTACGGCGAAGGCATCCGTCGGAGACAATGTTACTGCTTGGGTAGTGGATCACACTGGGCTTGATAATATCGAAAATCCAAATTTCTTTGAATCTCGTATCACTGAATTTTCCTGTAAAGTGCAGGATCAAAATGATTCAGCGTCTCTCGTCCTTCAGAATTGTCCTGTTATTCATGGTAATTCTGGTAGTCCGGCCGTAAATACCTTCGGTGATATTGTTGGTGTGATTTGGGGAGCGACTGATGCTGATGTTAGTTCTCAAACGGATTTATCTATTCGGCGAAGTGGTTCTGGATTAGGAATCGTGACAGAAATGACTCATTTTGCTGAGTTTACAAAAATCTAAGAAGCTTTTTTCTTTAATTCGTCATAGGCAGAATTAATCGCCTTGGTTTTCTTTTCTGCCAAGACTTTAAAGTCGTTTCCAAGAGATGCGACTTTATCTGGATGATTCATTTTGAGTAATTCAAAATAGCGTTTTTTGAGTTCTGATTTGTTCAGAACATGGCCAACGGGGATTTCAAATATTTCTTCAGCAGGAGTATTTCTGGGGGGGGCCGCTTTTTTTGGCTCTTCAGTTTTCTTCTTATGCTTGGTTTCTTCTTCACGACGCTTTTGTTGTTTTTCTTTTTCTTCTCGAGCTTGATTTAATTTCTCTTGGAAGTTATTATGTTCCGCTTTAATTTTAATTTTAATTTTTTCTGGTTCAGCTGTTTTATGTTCTACTGCTATATCTTTTAAGCCATCTTCTTTGGGTTTATTTTCTTTGTTAACTTTTACCATGAAATAGAAAGGCAGTTTAATAAATAGGAAGTAGCCTACGAGCAAAAATACGCCAACTGGAAGAAGTTTTCCTCCGGCAGCTGTTAATGTTTTAATGTAATAATTAATAATATCCATTCAGTAGCTTTTCGACTGAATAGAGCAAATTCATGAGAAAAAAACTCACTACATAATGAAATTCATAGGAATGCCGACCGCAAACACAACCGCTAAAAGTATTGCGGTACCAACTAAAACTGAGGCCATGATCTTATAAGGAATACCAAACATAATAATCTCCTAAGGTTATTCTAGTAGCGTGGAACAGCGGGGTCAATCTCAAGAGACCACAGGTCAATCCCGCCGGCCAAGGATAGGGCATCATAACCATGATACTTGAGGAATTGAGTTGCATAAAGACTGCGCACACCGTGGTGGCAATACACGATCAGGGGCTTTTTATCACGAGGCAGTTCTTCGTAGCGTTTCTCCAGATCGTGCAAAGGAATGTGGATCCCACCAAGTGAAGCAATCTCACGCTCGTCATCTCGTCTGACGTCCAGAAAATTGAATTCTTTATTCTGCTTGATCCATTCTGAAACTTTAGATTGGGCTATTTCCATCTGGTTTTCCTAGGGTGTGGCCGGTTTCTAATTTATTAAACACAACACTGCCGGCCTGCATACTTTCAGTCAGCCACACGTTGCCTCCAATTACTGATCCTCGTCCAACTACGGTATCACCACCAAGGATAATGGAGTTGGCATAAATAACTACATCACTTTCAATCGTGGGATGACGTTTAATCGATTGCAGTTTCTTTTTCACACTCAGAGCACCAAGTGTCACGCCTTGATAAATTTTGACATTCTTTCCAATGATGGCCGTTTCACCAATAACAACACCTGTTCCATGATCGATGAAAAAACTTTCTTCAATTTGAGCACCAGGGTGAATGTCGATCCCTGTTTTTTCGTGAGCATATTCGCTCATTAACCGCGGCAAAAGAGGCACGTTTAGCTTATTTAGAGCATGGGCAAAACGATAAATGCAGATAGCATAAAAACCGGGATAGGTGATGATCACTTCTTCTTTTGAATATGCGGCAGGATCACCAGAAAATGATGCGTTAACGTCGGCATCAAGCTTTAAAGCTATCTCCGGAAAAGAGTCAAAAAACTTTTCAACTATCTGAGGGCCATCTGTTTTAAGTTTGGGATCAAGTAGCACCAAGGATTCCATATAGGAATTGAATCTGCGTTTAAGTTCCAATAGTTCGGCTTCAGTATTTTCTAGACCACCTGAGCCGCGACAACCCCTTTGTGGGAACAAAAGACATATGAGTTCGTCAACGGATTGTCTTATTTGAGGAATATTCATCACGATTGTTGCCGCCTGATAGCGCTCGCGATGTAAAAATTGGGCAAGTTTAGAAGACATGAGAAGCCTTTTGCAGTATAAAGGTAGCATCTCAAAATACCCTCAAGGCATGGAAAATTCAATGGATCTTAAAAACAAACTCAAATCCACCGGTCTACTTCAAGTTATTGGAAATACTCCAATAATGAAGGTTCAATGCCTCAGTGAGATCACTGGTTGTGAAATTATTATGAAGTGCGAGAACCTTAATCCAGGTGGAACGATTAAAGATCGTCCTGCGATGCATATGGTGGTTGAGGCGATTGCGAGTGGTGTACTTAAACCTGGAATGACAATTGTGGAAGGGACTGCAGGTAATACGGGGATTGGACTCGCGCTTGTAGGCCAGGCCCTTGGTTATAAAGTTAAAGTGATCATGCCTCAGGGTATGGCAGTCGAAAAACATAACGTACTTAGACTCTATGGTGCTGAGATTATCGAAACTGAAGCCGTTCCTTTTTCTGATGAAAGACATTTTTTTAAAGTCGGTAAAAAAATTGGGCTGAGTTCTCCTGATTTCTGGTGGGCCAATCAATTTGATAATCCTGATAACTATCTTTCACACTATCTTTATACTGCTCCAGAAATGTACGCAGACATGGGTGGAAATGTTGATGCTGTTGTTGTCGCTGCTGGTTCGGGTGGAACAGCCGCTGGTGTTTCGAAGTACATGAAAGAAAAAAATAAAAATATTCGAATCGTTGTCCCTGATCCTTTAGGAAGTGGGATTTGTAGTTATTTCAAGACCGGAGAGTTCACTTCTGATCATGCTTACACCATGACCGAGGGAGTAGGGATTACTCGTTATCAAGACAATTTTAAGCATATTTTTCAAGATGAGTGCTACACCATTGATGATCAGAAACTAACATCACTAGCGATGTATCTGCGCGAAAAAGAAGGTTTAGTGATGGGTATGTCTTCTATGCTTAATCTTGCAGGAGCTTTCAAAACAGCACTTAAAATGGGCCCAGGTAAGAGAATCATGACCATCATGTGCGATGGTGGTGAGAGAGCGATTTCTAAAATGTATAATCCAAAGTTTTTAATTGAGAAGAATTTGGACGGTACACTTTTATCTGAGAAAGATGTTGTTGAGATGTATCGGAACTTCTAGGAGATGCTAGTCGAAAACTGGTAGTGAAGCCTTACTTTAGTACTAGAAATGATTTTTCCATTCTCAATTAAATCACTAAATTCAGGCAGCGGTAGCTTATGGTTGAGACAATAGTTTGAATAATAATTTTTTCGCGAGGGATGCTCTGGATGAGCGAGATTAAAAGTTTCTCCAAATAATTTCTTATCAATCACAAGTTTCGTGAAGCCAATACAGTCCTGAAGGTGAATCAAATTCACCGGTAAATTCCCTCCAGACAAATTCAATCTCCCACTTAGATATTTCCCAGGGTGACGATTAGCGCCTATGAGTCCGCCAAAACGAATGATGGTGTAATGTGGAAAAGATTTTATCCACTCTTCTTCTTGCAACAAAATCTTTCCATTCTCTGTTTCCGGAAGTGGCAGTGTTGTTTCGTCGACTTCACCGGTGTTTGTGCCATAAACTGAAGTTGAACTAATGAAAAGAAGATGAGTGTTTTTGTTCCAATGCCACTTTGTAAACCAGTCGAGCTGGCCTGCGAAGGGAGGGATGTTCAAAATGATGACATCCGCCGAAAGTAATTCTTCTGAAGGAAGATCATCTGCGGTAAGTTTCTCTGCCTGAATATGCTGTTTGCTAAAGGTCAGTATTTTTTCTTCAGAGCGGGTAGTGCCCAAGATTTCGTGCTGAGTTTTTAACTCCTGCGCTAGTGCCTCGCCAAACCAACCGAGTCCAATAATACTGATTTTCATATTGAAGAATTCTGGGTTTCATACATTTGGTCTAAAATAAGTTGAGCATTGTAGGATCGGTCTGGACCCATGTAGAAATAAAAGCACCTGGCCTTCCTGAGCATTTGAAAAGCACAGATTGATCGGATGATGCTGTGATAAAAAAGTTTTAAAATATCCGTCAAATTAAAGTTTAAAAACATTTCGATAACTTGAGGTAGACCCATTCCAATAATCATGTGCTCCATCAAGGGCAAAGTCATTTTCCATTTTGGAACAGGAGTAAGGATCGATTGGCCTTTGGAAAGTCTGAATCCGGCAACTAAGATCATTCTCTTGCCAAGATTCTTGGTTTCGATTCGATCTTTTAATTGAGAAAGACCGGCCGTCCATTTCGTTGGATATTGAGTTCGCTTAAATTCAGTCCAGCTAAGTTTGGATAGGGGGCCATCTTCTGGTTTTTTATCCATACTTATTTTTGAAGGAAAAGCATGAACATTTCCACTCATATCAATGAGTGGCATATCATCAGAAAGAATTTTTATTTCAGGGTTCTCGATCAAATGGGTAAGCAGTGTGCTTTTTCCACCTTTTGAAGGGAGCATAACGAGAGTTGCGGTATTTCCCAAAGACACGCCCAGAGCATGCACTCTGCAAATGCCTTGCTTTTCAAGTTCCTGGCCTAGGATTGAATGAATGGCGAGAAAAGATATTTCATAAAGTCGGTCATGGTCTAAAGAGTAAATTCTAACAGTTTGTTCCTGCTTATCCCAAATGGTCAGGGCCTCGCCTCGGTAATCAATGTAGCGTCTTGGACCGATTTTGAAAATGCTGCAGGTCTCAGTAAGTTTTATGGCCACCATAGGGGGAAGCTCAGGAGGAACTTCCCGAAAGATCTCAACCGTGGTTTGAACTGAATCAACCTTCTCTTGGACAAAAAAATGAAATTCTTCCCTAAGTTTTATTAACGTAGCCTCTTCATTGCTACTTACAAGAATGATATGATTATGAAAGTTTAAATAAAGCTGCAAACTAAGGATCCTTGTGGTTGCTTTTAGTGTCTTAATCATAACTCATGGCCGAGAAGAACTGCTATTGAAATGTCTCGATTCTTTGCGTCCAGTTGTCGCTAATTGGCAGCTAATCATTGTGGCAAATGGTCTGCCCTTATCTGATACAGTTATTGAAAAGGCCCATGAATTAACGCCTGAGGTAGACATTCTTAATTTGCCTCAGAAAGAAACCCCCGGAAAGTCACGCAATGAAGGTGTGAAACTCGTTAAGCATGAATGGGTTTATTTAATTGATGATGATGCCTATGTTTATCCGCACTATTTTGAAACTGTACTACCTCTTTTAAGTCTTGAGCGAATTGATGTACTAGGTGGGCCAGATTCCCCTGCGAAGGGAATGGATAATTTTTCTGAAGCTCTGGCAATTACGCTTTCGTCTCCTCTTTGCACGGGGAAAACGTTTAGTCGCCATAGCAGCATCGGAAAACAGATGGTTCCTGCGAATGAAGAAATTCTGACTTCGTGTAATCTTTGGGTAAGGTCACATTTTTTTAAAGAGGTTCATTTTCCTGAAAGTTATCTACGTGCCGAAGAGACGGCCCTTCTTTTGGATTTGCAAAGCAAGGGGGCGCGTATGTTTTATCACCCTTCCTTAGTGATTGCTCATCACCGTAGAAAAAGTTTACGAAATTTACTCAGACCAACTTTTGATTCAGGGTTTTATCGCTCACAAGTGCACAAAGATAAAGCCAATAATAAAATTGGCCTCTTTTGGCTGCCTTCTCTTTTTGTACTGCTCCATTTTTTGATTTTAATTAGTCCTTTGGTATTTTTCGTTTTGGCCAGAATCTACTTGGGAATTATTGTGATGATGAGTTTAAATCTTGCAGCAAGACGAAGAAAAATTGGGCTTTTTGCTTATGTCTCATTATTGCACTATTTTATTGTCTTTGTTTACGGGCTGGGTTTCCTCGCTAATCGGTTAGGTCTTAGTGAAGATAGATAAGAAGCTTAAAGAAGAAATTATTTCCCGTCCTTTTTTTAGAGGCAAAATAATAACCGGATCAATGATTCCCGTTATTAATATTGGCGAAGAAATTACGGTAGAGGTAAAGGCAAAAAATCTTAAGCGATTTGATATTATTGTTTTCATGCAAGATGATATATTAATTTGCCACTATCTTTGGAATATAAACCGCTTCATTGAGCCCTTGTTACTTCAAACGCGCAATATAAGTGGTGGGCGGGATTATCCTATCAAAGAAGAAGATTATATTGGGAAAGTTCTTTCCCACCGTATGAGTTTCATAAGAAAATTAAGAATTATTTTTTTCTAAGGAGTTGATGAAAGACAGGGTCGGATGCATGATCTTTTATACGCGTTGATTTCTTATAGAAGATCATTTCAGGAAACAAAGATTCCACTTCAGGCAAAGGCGAGAATTGGATTTTATGATTAAAGCTTAAATCAATTTCAAATTTCATATTGATGTCTTCAATTTCACTCAAAGTTGAAACCGTTCCCCCTTGAGAGGCAATTCGGTAATTTAAGAAACTATCTTCAATTGCTAGGCTGCTGGCCATTAAATCGATGCAGTAAGTACCCGCCCACGTCGCTCTTTCAAATAAATCTTTACTCAACATGAAGTTTAACTTCTTATGTGGAAGGTAGTCTTTAATGACTTCAATTATTTCATAAGCGAGATGAGACTCTTGATTGGACCTGGTGAGTGGGCAAATTCTTCGTGGTAAACAAATATCAATTTCACAGGCCTCAGATACATGTTTTAGGATGCTCAGTTGTTCTTTCAATTTTATTAAAGGATCAAGAGTTGAATCACTCATTATTCCGTAAATGAGAACTCTTTTCGCTTGGGAGATATGACTTTTGTTGGTCTGAACCATGTCCCAAATTGAAAACTTATGCCTAAGATGTTGCGGTACCAGATTGGCAAGTTTGGAAGAAATGAAGAAGTGTGTTGTTAATTGATCAAGAGTACGGAAATTATTTAGAATAAAGGCCGCTAAAGTGGCCGATCCATCTCTTACCGTTACCGCGGGGAATTGGTTTAATATATTAACATCAGATATTTTAAAAAGAAATGCGGGATTAAGTTCATGATAATAGTCATTGCATAGTGGAAATAAGTCCCAGCATAAGTTTTGAACTTCTTTATTGTAAATATGATAAATTTTACTTTTCGAAAGTGTTTTAGAACTTTGGTACTTGGTCTTATTCATTTCTAACATAAGCTGAGTATATATCCCTGTAGAGGTCATTGAGTTTAAGGTTTTTTGTAAGATACATTGGCACTTTGTTGCTTATTTTTGATGCTTTCGACGCCTTG
>JBILYY010000066.1:0-16841 GCA_044377495.1 Bacteriovoracaceae bacterium
ATGAATCGTCCCCATAACAAAGGGATGATTCCTTTTGGACCCATTTCAGTAGCATTATTGGTCCGTGCCTCAAAACCAACTACCGAGAAACCGTCTTGCTTAATTTTTCTATTCATAATTAACTTTACTATTTTTCCAGGAGAAAACCTATACACTAGTAAAATGAATATTCTTGCTGCTCTCTTTTGTGTGTTTATGTTTAGTCTAACTGCTCCTTTCACTAGATTGGCAGCTCTTGAAGTTTCTGCGGAGTCGATTATTTTAATAAGAATTCTTGGCGCAGGTATTGTTTGTTTTATATTTGCAGTGATTGATCGCTGGATTCCACCAAGAAAGGCGTGGCCAGCACTAATTGCAACAGCAGCTGGGTCAGTCATAGGGTTTAATAGTTTGATGGCATACGGGTTACGAGAAGTACCTTCTGGTCATGCAGCAGTCGCTTTAGCCGGTTTACCCATGGCCACTTCTGTTTATTCAATTTTAAGAGATCGGTTAAATCCAGGTTTAAGATTTTGGTTTTTCGCCTTGGCAGGTACTCTTATGAGCTTCGGTTTTTTCTTTATTCTCAACATAAAGGATTTGTTACTTGGTGATTTTCTCCTCTTGCTTTCGGTTTTGTCAGCTGCATTTGGTTATGTTGAAGGAGGACGTATAAGCCGCATCCATGGTGGAAGAAGAGTTATGTCTTGGGCCGTTTTGATAACTCTTCCAATTGTAATTCCGCTTTCAATTTTTTATTTCAATAACTCAACTGATAATTTTTCTGATTTAAACTTCTCTGTTTGGTTTTCGTTCAGTTATTTGGCACTTATAAGTCAGTCACTTGGAATGTTTTTATGGTTTAAAGTTTTGGCGAAGGGTCCAATGGAAAAAGTTGCACTCGTTCAGCTCATACAACCATTTTTCACCTTGCTTGCTGCCATTATTATATTAAACGAAAAGGTTGCTGGCCTTACTTGGGTCGTAGCTGGACTAGTTGCGATGTGTGTTGTGGGTTCTAATAAAGAGCGGCAGAAATTGAGCCGTGTGATTTCGAAGTAATAAAATTTGAATAAAATGCTCCTATTAAATTAAAAGAGCTAATTGTATGCTCGTAACGAACTTCAGAAATAATAAAAGCACAGTGGGTTAAACTGGGCTGAAGTCACTTCAGTTCTTTTGAAGATCATAATTTATAGTTCAATATCTTCTGAATATGGATAATAGTACCCGTATTGTTCTGTCTCTTTTATTTGCTTTGATTCTTTTCGCCAACAATTAGTCGCCATTCCAGCATCTTCACCCAAAACTTCTTGAAGCTTAATCGCCCTAATTTTCATTTGTTCTGGAATTCCGTTTTTGTCTTCGTCATAAACGCGCTCAGTTGATTTTCAACTAATTAAGAAGAATAGACTGACAAGGCATAACAATTTCATTAAGTAGTCCCTTCCACAGCAATTATATGTCTCATTTGAAGAATATCCACATAGGTCTTCTTAGTGGATCTTGTTTGTCGTATTGAAATGATATACCCAGTTCTGGAATTTCAACTTTATAGAGTTCTTCGACTACGTCAACTGCCTTTGAAGGAACAGGAGTTTCAATCCATTTATAGTTTTTGAATCGCTTTTTTAAATATGCATAAGCGTCGAACTGAACCAGATAAGCGAGAACAATGGTTGTAATTTTTAGATTCTTTTTGTTCACGAATACGTTGATGGGCATCTGGTATTTTTTCTTGTAAAAAAAATACTGATCTGAATTACTGTCAGACGTATCGATTTTATCTGGTTTTCCAAGAGTTTCTTCGAGCTCTTTTGGATTGTTTGATTTCTTTAGGTGAAAAATTTTATCAAACTCATCACCTTTATATTGAGGAGGTAAAGATGTTTTACAACCTAGAAGTATGAAAAGGATGAAAATTATGATTTTCATTATTTTTTGTCCTTAGACTCTATAATTTTTTTCACAGCTAAAAATGAGAGTGAGTTAAATGTCATTAAACGATTTGAATCTGTATAGTATGCTTCAATATAATTTGTGAGATCTTCATTGATTGAATCTTTTGAATCGGGCATGAGAAGTTTAGACGGTGGAATAAGTTCATTCTTTTCATTAAAGTTCCACCCAGATGAGAGAGCAAATTCAAGTTTGAGTTCAGGGTCGATACTTGGTAAGGCAATATGAGCCATTTCGTGAATTATGACGGCCCTCTTGTCATTTTCTTTAAAAAATTGATCAAAGATAAGCAATGTTCTTGTTAAGGATACGCTCGCCGCTGGATTCTTAGGACTTCCACCAATATCACCTCGAAGAGTCTCTGCTAAGTAATATTTGCTCAGCCATGGCGGCAGAAGAGCAAGGTTATCTTGGACAATCTTTTTTTCAGTAGCATGCCATTTTTTTATTTTCGGTTTAATATTTTTGAATGTCTGGTTAGTAGAATCTTGAAAATAATTCGATCTTTCAATTCCTCTACAGTGAGCATCCCGAGGATGTTCAGATACTTTTGTTCCGTCGAGTTTTGTATAGGCATCAATCCATTGTTCTCGGATATAAATCTCATACGGTTCGCAAGGAAGTGCGTAAGCAGTGAGTGTAAACAATAAGAGGAAGAGAACTGACATATTAAAATGGTATCAGCTACGTCATTAGGGTCAACTTAAACGATTGAAATAAAAAAAGCCCAGTGGGTTAAACTGGGCTTTAGTATAATTCACTCCTTGCGGAGATCGTCACTTTAATGGGGTGGATGACGGGACTCGAACCCGCGACAACCAGAATCACAATCTAGCGCTCTACCAACTGAACTACATCCACCATTGAGAGAAGACCCAATTTATAGGACACACCATTCCAAAGTCAACGATTTCCTTCCCAAAACCAGAATTGACGCGATTGGTTAAAGTTAGTTTCCTTCGAAGTGTTTGCACTTTTTCTAAATGACACTGATAATTAAACTATATGAAACACATTCTTCTTTGCCTAATTTTCGTCAGCTTTTATTCTCAAGCCTCTGTGGTGGGAATTTCCACCCACCCTCTAAATGATGAGGCCAAGGTCCTTTCGGCCGAAATGACTGGTTATATGAGCCAGAGGCAAGAAGTTGGAATGGGTCTTAAGTACACTCAAGAATTAAACCCTGGCCGCATATTAGATATATCTGCAAGTGGTGCTCAGAATTCGCGAGGCCTGGCCTTAGGAAGCGGAATGGATTTTGAACTTCTTCGAGAAGACGTTAGTCAGCCTCGGGTTTCTTTGAAACCATATTATCAGTATCTAAAATATGAAGATATTAATCAGAATCTGATAGGAGCTGCCCCAACTATAAGAAAAGGCTTCAGTATAGAAGGCAATGAATTTTTTCCTTATTTGGCAGTACCCACAGGAATAAAAATTAATAGTGATAATCAAGAGTTCGATTACTACGCTTCGCTGACCTTGGGTGCAAGTATGCCTCTTCCCGCAGCAGGTGGAGATAAACTTTTAGTTTCTGTTGAAGGTAACAAGAACTTAGGTGCTTCTTCGGATTATCTCGGAGTTCTTCTTTCTTGGGTTTGGAAATAACATGATTTTTTTTTCTGATTTCGACGGTACTTTAACTAAAGAAGGCCGTGAACTGACTAGAGAGTTTTTTGATATTCTGGATTTAATTGCAAAGCATGATCATGAATTAGTTATTGTTTCTGGCCGCTCACTTTCTTGGGGCCATTTTTTTCTCACACATTTTCCACTGCGGGCCTGTATTATGGAGGGTGGTGGAGTCGTTTTGTATCTAGATGACAATGGAGAGATTGTGGAGAAACCACTTATTTCTCAAAGTGAAATTGATCGACTTGCAAGTTTTACTACAAATTTAAAGAATCATTTTCCGGGCATTCCAATGTCTGCAGATAGTTTTGGCCGTCTAAC
This sequence comes from Bacteriovoracaceae bacterium, assembly GCA_044377495.1. Taxonomy (GTDB): domain Bacteria; phylum Bdellovibrionota; class Bacteriovoracia; order Bacteriovoracales; family Bacteriovoracaceae; genus Peredibacter. The sequence goes on from JBILYY010000066.1 coordinate 3,892, forward strand.
AGATAGAGCGATTGAATTTCATCTCATGGATGCAGAGTGGATCAAAGAAGTTGAAGATTTTATGGTTCAACATAAGATTAATTTTTCGAAATCCAATGTTCATATTAATTTTTGGGCCGGTGATATTTCAAAGTATCTAGGAGTGAAGCAATTCAAGGAAACCTTCCGTTCCGACTCTAAGGATGAAAACTGTTGGTTCTTTGGAGATGCCCCGAATGATCAGAGTATGTTTGAATTTTTTCATAATTCAGTAGGGGTGAGCAATATTCATCATTGTCTAGATCGTTTAACTCATAAGCCACGAATTATTTTGGAAGGGCCAGAGAATGCAGGACCTAAAGGGGTTTTGAATTATATTCGAAAGCTATGTTAGAACTCCATCAACTAATGCAATTTGTCTCTTCGCTTTCGAAGCAAACTCCTTATCGTGGGTCACATAAATAATCGTTGTACCCTTTTCACGATTAAATTTTTGAAATAGCTCAATAATCATAAGTCCATTGATGGAATCAAGGTTTCCTGTTGGCTCATCCGCAAAGACGTAGGTGGGTTCCATAATAAGTGCTCTGGCGATGGCCACTCTTTGTTGTTCACCACCTGAAAGTTCTGAGGGATATCTATTTTCTAATCCTTCAAGTCCAACTTCTTTGAGAAGTTGAAAGGCCATTGGTTTTCTCTTCTCTAATTCTTGGGCTTTCCTCGCTGGCAAAAGAACATTCTCTAAAGCACTGAGTTCTTGAATGAGGTAATGGAATTGAAAAACAAAACCAATGTTTTTATTTCTTAATTGGTATATTTCTTCTTTTGGGATGTTGGTGACGCTTCTCTCGTCATAAAAAACTTCTCCACCGGTGGCGTGATCCAGGGTCGAAATGATATATAGAAGGGTACTCTTGCCTGAACCAGATCTTCCGACGAGTGAAACAAATTCGCCATTTTCGATTTTTAGATTAATGCCTTTAAGCACAGGAGATTTTGAGTTTGGAAAAGTCTTAACCAGATTAAGCGTTTTAATCATTATTGTCCCCCAGCTCTGATAATTTCCATGGGCTCTAATTTTCCGGCCTCACGTGCAGGAATGATGGAAGAGAAAACGGATGAAACCATTGCAATCGAAAACGCCTTTAAATAGATGATGTATGTGAATGAGATAATCATCTTATTACCTGGACCACTCATTCGCCCCGGCACGACTTCAATTTGGGCCATAATGTGACAAAGAATATTGCCTAAAACTAATCCGATTATGCCACCAATGATTCCAAGAATAAGACCCTGGTTAAAAAAAAGTTTCACAATATCAGTTGGCGTAAACCCCATTGATCTTAGAATAGCGATATCTCGTTTCTTTTGATTCACCAATATACTTAGGATGTTATAAATACCAAATCCTGCCACAATAATGATGGCGATGGTCATTGAGTTTCTGACGATGTCTTGAGTTTTAAAAACGGAGAGAATGGAAGCTGATGATTCTTGCCAAGCGAGAACTTTGTCTCGTGCCGTAAATTTCCAGTCATCGGCCTTAACCTGGGCCAAATCTGGGTCATAAAGTTTCACCGCAATATCGGTAATCTCGCTTGGAGTACCACGCAGTTTTTGTGCATCCACAAGGGAAATAAAGGCAGTTCCTTCATCAATATTTTTGATACCAGTTTCAAAGGAGCCGACAATTTTAAAAGCTTGAGGAGTTTCATTTCCAGTGGAAACAAGAATTGTTTCAGATAGTCTTGTTCCCAGTTGTTCCATGAGCTTGGAGCCAATAATGAGTCGGTTCCCAGAGTTACCCATATCTTTGAAAGAACCTTCTTTCATGTATTTTTCGATATTAGTAACTTTAACTTGCCGCTGAAATTGTGAACCAATGACTCTGCCGGCCCTGGTCACTTTCGCTTGCGAAAATATAACTTGGGAAACCACCTGTGGAGAATAGGCGGCAACATCTGGGTCAAGATCGAGTTTATTAAACCAACCCATAGGATATTCAATTCTTGTAGAATCCTTTCGGCCTGAAGGAGGTATAGACCAGAAGACGTGTTTTACCATGGGAAATGCATTCATTTCCTCGGAAGTTAAAATATCTTCTCTTGCAGAGATTCTTATATGCGCTTCATTATTCACTAACTGCTCTAGCATATAGGTTTGAAAACCTAGCATCATGCCGGAAATAGCAACATAAGCCGCGGTACCAATAGTAATACCGAGGAGAATGAGTGTGCTTTGTTTTTTTCTCGCCAATAAATGGCGTAAACTTAAAAACATCATGGAAGTATTATTTCATCCTCAAGCGATAGTGCCGGCGAAAGAACTTCAGCTTTTTCCTGATCGACCAGACCTATCTGCACAAGAAGTTTTTCTTTTTTCTTATTTCTTTGTACTACGATGTGGCCGTTAGCAATTGCTTTAACGGGGATGAGAAGGGCATCCTTTTTTCTTGCTACTTCGAAGGCCACATCTGCTGACATGCCTGGCAAAACACCTTTGGGCCATTCATCAATTAAAACCTTTGCTATAAACTGATCGTTCTTGGGGTAGATGGTTGAGATTTGACCAATAATTTTTTTGTTTCGAAAAAACTCAAAGCTTATTTCCGCTTTCATACCTTTAGATAATTTCATCGCCCCCTGTTGTTCAAGAGACACTTCGAGGTACAAATGATTTAGATCGACAAGACTAAGAATAAGCGTTTGGGGAAAAAGATTTTCACTCGTTACAACTGGTACTTCCGTAATTTTTCCTGAAAAAGGGGCGCTGTAAATCGAGCCTTGGTCGGTTAAAAATAGTTTCTGTCCTTTGATTACGTCCTGACCTTCAATAACAAAGAATTCTTTTACCGAAGAAAGAATCGCTGCTTTGGCGTGATAGTTATATTCCGATTGAATAATACCTAATCCGTATACGGCTTCGACCACTTCACCTTTAGTTGGATGTATAGACTCTTTTTGACACGAAAGAAAAATAAAAAGAATGACGAACTTCAACATGGCATGCTCCTACCAGTATGTGGACTGTACTGGTTTATACCTTAATGAGTATAAGATGATTATTTTAAAATGACTTAAGTCGTTCTCTGATCAAGTTTTCAATATCGGAAATGTTAAAATGAAGAGTATTCTCTATCCATTGAGTCAAATCTAAGGGTAGAGGCGCAATAAAACGCGTCATGTCTTCCTGTGGATAAGTAAGTTTTAACGCCACTGCATGAAGGGCCTGCCTTGGAATTTGCATTTTATCATGGTCATCTTCTGTGGCAGTGAAGTCTTTGAAACGCATGAAGACACTTGCATCACCATTGTAAAGTTTGTCTCCTAGGAGTGGATATCCGTTGCAGGCAGCATGGACTCGAATTTGATGTTGGCGGCCGGACAAGGGAAACGCCAGAACCAGAACATAATTATCTTTTTCAAGCAGTAATTCAAAATGTGTTTCGGCATCTTTGCCTTCGTCTGAAGTCTCGCTATAGGCACTAATCATACCACGCGGAATGGCACTCTCATCTCGGCCCAGTCGATCTTTTGCAGTAAATGGAAAGGTTTTAGCATTTGTTTTTTTGTGAGCGATGAGAAAATAGCACTTTCGAACTTTCTCCTCTTCAAAAAGAAGGCTTACTTTTTGGGAAGCCTTAGGGTTTTTCCCCAACATTAAAATACCGGAAGTTTCACGATCTAAGCGGTGTATCGAATGCATGGTGTGCTTATAAATGGTCTCGTAAAAAACAGTCGCACAGTAAAAAAGATTTTTTCCAGCAGGATGAGTAATCATGAAGGGAGGCTTATTTATGACGAGTAGTCCTGCATCTTCGAAAATAATGGTGGGTTCTTGATCACGAGGGACGACCTGACCATGCCAAAATTCATCTTCAATCATGCCATCGTTATGGGTTGTAACTGTGATCCGGTCGCCAGTATGAACTTTCACGCTTGATTTATGGGGAGGTTTTCTACCACTTATGACCACTTCACCCTTTTCAATTTTCTTTTTAAGAAACTGACGAGACAGAGTAGGCATCTGAGTCATGACAAATTGATCAAGACGCAAGTTATCGTGTTCTGTGCAAACAGGATAACTTACGACATATCTTTCTGTGGTAAAGGATTTTTCAATTTCACTCATCTCTGAGTGTCATATCGCATTTTTAACAGATATTGAAGTGATGATATCGCCCCATTCTCAGAATAATGGTACTTACTTTGAAGCGTATCAATTATACCTGAAATTTGATCTTTAACAGTCTTTTCAAGCCCGTTTCTAGTGCCTTCGTGCTTTTCAGCAAGATATAACACAAGATTTTTACCAATTTTATCGATTATTTTTTTCTGTTCCTTGCGATAAGACTCTTGAAGTAAATGAACAAGATCTTCAAATATTTCGCTATAAACGATAGGTTTTCCCGGATGATCTAAAGAATAGGCACCGAGACGGGCTATAAGATTTGAACGGAATTTCTCCGGTGCCTCGCTCATATGAACGTTGGCTTCAAACTCGTTGATGAAATATGAATCAGGAGTTTCGAATTTTCCTGTAACCATATTTTTGGTCTTTTCACCTTTAATGACAGCATTAATACTTAAAATATATTTTGAAACATATTCTTCGTAAGATCTATCATCAACTAATCCTAATGATTCTCTAACTTCTGTATCTAAAAGATTTAGCGAGTAGGCTTCAATCAAATCAATCGCTTTCTTAGGGTTATGATAGTCTCCCTGGTGCGAGATATTTAAGAAGTCATACTCTGCCTTCTTTTCATTTAGTGTTCTTAGATATTCCATAACTTCTATGAAAGTAACACTCTTGTGTGCATAGGCAAGATCGTAAAGGATTTGCTTCACTTCACGTGGTGAAATACCAAACTTGCCCTCATACATTGAATCATTATCATATTCATTTTGAATTTCTTCGAGACTCATTTTAAGCAATTGTCTTGATTCAGAGTCAAATTTATCAGGAGTTTCCTTATCAGCGTAAAAAAGACACTTTTCAATCGGAGAAAGTGCCTCCGCAATTTTGCCAAGTTTCTCATCTCGAAAGTTCTTACCAATTGGCGCTCGCATTCTTGTCATGACAGACCAAAGACATATGGCCGATAGGGAGTGAGGCTCGAATGATGCCTGTTCTTTTAATTTCGTAATTTGATCTTGATAGATTTTTTCTTCCTCTTTGTAGTTTAAGAGGTACGGAACTTTTAGAAAGTTAAAGCGACCTTTGAATGAATTAAAATCAGGATGCTGTTTAAAGGCAGCAAAATGAATTTCATTTGAAGATCCTATAAAGAAAATATCCAATTCGGTTAAAATTCCGTGAAGATTGATCGTCTTAGATTCCATCGTCATAAGGAGGTACTTGAATGTGTCTAAAGGTCGCTTGAGAAGATCTGAAAATTCCAAGATCCCTCTATTTGCCAGGACCACTTCCCCTGAGACAGAAAAGAGATTTAATGATTGAAGGCTTGGCGGAAGAGAGGCGAGCCTTCTATCCATCGTTATTTGCTGTAATTGAGCATCTACATGAAGTTGAGGTTCAATTGTAGTGGCACCAATTGAATATCTGCGATTAATGAGCAATCTTTCTACACGAATATGTTTAAAAACTTCTTTGTAATCACCTTTATAGTTTTTTAAGAGAGCGTCGAAAATAAGTCGGTTTCTTTGAGAAAGATCGCCGTTATAGAGATAACTCTTTTTAACCTCTTCCAAACGGTTTTTATCTTTTTTGAATGCATCTTCAATCAACTTTTGACGAGACTTTATTGGAATCAACAAAAGCGGATGATCCTTAAGTTCAGAAGTCATAATCGCACTAATGTCTTTATCTTCTAAAAAAGCATAGGAGTTAAGATTACGATCCGACATGCCACCTGATAAACCGAGTGATCCCTTGGTAAACTGGTCAATTGGAAAAATCCAATTAAAAGAAAAAAGTGATCCTTCATCAGTTGCAGCGTAGTCTTCGGCTGAAAGCATGATCTTTTTAACAAGACTAGACTTGGAAGAGCCATTAGGACCAATTAAGAGAATGAACTTATTGTTAAATCCTTCCTCCATAAAATTTTGAAGAAACTGGTAAATTCTATTTTGAGTTTTTACTTGCCCGTGTACTGGTGGTGCGTCTGAATGTTCACGGGTAAACAGCTTGAAGCTGCCATTTTCGTTTTGTCCGAAATAATCGAACATATCACGCAGGTAAATGTTCGTCGGCCGCAATTCTTTTTGAGGGTGTTTCTCAAAGAGATTCATGTAATCATCGAACGCTAAAAGATTAACGTAACGACCTTCTTCTTTATTTACTTCTTCCATCCATTTCATATAACCTGATCCTGTGAATAGGGATTCTTCCATTATACCAAAGATCATCGTGATCTTGGGTTTTCTTAGTGTTATAGGCATAATTTTGCTTTTCTTTCGGCCCCGCCCGGAAAGTCGCATCAAATACCAGCGTCCAGCATCCTCAGAAAAGCTTTTTGCTCAAGTGATTCTTGCGGCCCAGCCCCAGATTTTGAAACTTTGGGAGGATGGCGACCAATTCATCAAAAAAAATGGCGTGAAATGTGACGATGAGATTCTCTTTGACCAAAGTGTTGGTCGTAGCTATTACCAGTGCCAGCCACATTTTTGGCAATGCTACTGGGCCGGGGGAATAAGAAAAGAGCCTGCGCTTAAGATAGATTTATTTGGTCAAACCTTTCATGTGCGGGCCAAGCCCAGTTTTCAGCCCATTTTGAAGTACTCATCTCATCCCCGTTTTTATGAAATATTAAAAGGTCCCTATCAAGGACTCAATTTTCACTACGGAGTTCTTGTAGAGCTTACCCTGGATGAAGTACCAGATATGACTTGGCCCATTGTTCTTACTGACAGTTGTCGCGATGTATATCTGCCAGAAAGAATTTATGGTTATGGTAAGGTCGATCCTAAAAAAAATGACCAAGATTTTCTTTGGGACAACTTTGATCGGAAAATTTTTATAGATAAGTTTTATGTTTCCAATCAACAAGTAAATGAGTGGCGCATTTTAAATGGGGAGCTAGACAAGGTTGTAGCAGACAGAGCAACATGGGCACACCCTGCGACTTTGAACCTTACCGAGCAAAAGAACTATTGTTCCTTCTTTGGAAAAAAAGTTTTAGAAGCGAAAATGTTTGACGCTGCAACGATGACACCTTCAGATATTAAAAATCCATTGCCTGAAAGAGTTTCAAGGCCTCAGACGCCGTGGCAAAGAGATATAGGGAAAAGTTTCCTGGGTATGTCTCAGATTAACCCAGATTATCAACTTACTCCACTTGACTGCCAACTGGCCCAAGTCAAAGGCTGTCAGGAAAAATATTTTACGACAGATTCTGTCACATGGATGGGAATGAACTTTGCTTTAGGCTTTTATCCTGAATCCTTACCTAATTCTATCGAGCCAAAGAAAAATTTAAAACTATCTTCAAAGTTTTTACCACCAGAATCTCTCATCCATGAATTGGGTGTTCTTAGCAATTGGCAAGGTCAGCTTGAGGCCAATATGCCAATCGCTTTCCGATGTTATGAAGAGGTTTCTCTATGATTATATATTTTCTTTTGGCGATAATGAATTTTGCAAGTGCAGATCCAACATGGAAATGGTCAAACGCTATTAAAATAGTTGAAAAGCATGAGTTCTATCTGGACAATGAAATCATTATAAAACCTAAGAATTCATGGCAAACGTTGTTTGCTGTCGTTTATAGTGACTCAACCTTGAAAACATTTAAAGATTGTATCTACTATCGCGTTCCTGGAGACGGGCCTGGAATACTGAAACTCAAAACGATTACAGCAGATATAAAATGTGACGATTATCTCTATCAACCTGGGGATAAAGAATGGAAAAATCTTAAAGCTGTTCAATACGCAGTTCAGAATAATTTGTTATCAATCAGTTTAACCAACGAGCAGTTTCAAATTGAAAGATGGGATGTGCCATTATTTAATATTTTTGTTCATCCTGAGCCCAAGGCATTAATGTCTTCAGCTGAATATCGCTCACCTAAGGTTTTCTATTTGACGCCTCATAAAGGTGACCTTAAGGTGCGGCCTCAAGGAGCAATTCAACTGGCCGACAGGCAAATTTGTCATAGGGTAAGTGAGGATTGTGTTGAGCAGGAACCATCTACTTGCACTCAGTGCGCTGGTGGATGGTATGAAATTCCTAATGGATGTGCGCAGGGACCTAAGTATTGTGGATCAATCGAATGTGGGTTAAAAAATAAACCGGCCTGCAGGCGCGGGATGAAGTATCAAAAAACTCAAGCTACATTTAGCTGCCGAGAGAATCATAGTTTTGCCTATTGCGCGAAAGGCCTAAACGTAGAATGCCGGGGGAATCTACCTTACTGTTTGTGACGAGGACATGGTAGTTGAAACAGCATCTTTTTCACTCTTAGGCTCATTCCACGAAACTGTATTAAGTGACTTGGTGCTTGATTGTGAGATGAACTTTTGAAGAGCGATATGCCGCTGTGCCTCTCCAAGGTCTACTAAAACGCGATAATATTTTTCATTTTCAATTGATGATCCTTGAATACTTAGCGATAGATTGCTTTGGTTCAAACTAAATGGCGAAGGCTGCCAGTTTGATTCCAGTCCCTGGTTATAATCATCTTCTAATATTTTTATAATATCTGCGCCTCTTAAACTTATCAGAACTAATTTGGCCATACCCAACCCGGTACTACTATATGAAATATCCCCTTCATGAAAGTCTACAATTGACTGAATATTTTTGGGACGGATCAAACTTGTAGTAGATTTATCATTAAGATAATAATGAAATTTTTGCATAAGTTTTGTGTCAGGCTCGATTATCTTCCCAAGAAATTCCGCAGGCGTTCTAACTTTATGGTCAACGGAAGAGTCTTCTGTATAGCAATCATTGGTTTCCTTAAAAAACTCCTGACAAAACATGACCGGTTGATGAACAACAGTTTTCTCTTTTTGTAGTTTTCTTGTTTTGGTATTAACAAATAATTCCGCATAAGAAAAACTCAAGCCACTATTGAAACTATTCATGACCAGCGTATTATTTATAAAATTTGCTGTTTTGTTCTCTGTTCTTCCGCCAATCACCAAATCGACAAGTCCTGGGGGAAGACGGTTCAAATATTCTCCCATCTTACTGGCAAGATCACATATACCTTTTTTTTCGGGTTCAAAATTAACTTTAGATAAAGGGATTTTTAACTCTTGTGCGAGTTCTTCTCCGCAGGTTAAGCCCTGATGAGTAAGTACGACAATTATTTCTGCGCCAAGTGATCTGAGGAGGCGTGATTGTCTAAGTGTTGATTCAAGCATGCTGTCAACATACAGACCGATTCGATTATCAATGGGAGTTAGTTCCACTACATCATCTGGAATGAGTCCGAGAATGCCAACCTTAACACCATTCACTTCGCGTATAAGATATGGCAATGTTCCTGTCCATTCCACTGGACGAGCAGTCTTTACTTCGTATAGGTTACTGAGGATTAGTGGTGTTTTAGATTTTGCAGAAAAATCTTTAATAAAGTCTGAACTACTTTTAAATTTTGATGGAAGTTTGATATTGAAGTCTTCGAGCCCAACGGTTACAGCGTCATAATCAAGTTCTGAATAAAAATCGGAAATAAAATTAACTTCTTGAGATTTTGACGAAAAAAGATTGCCTGAATCCAGCAGCAAAACATTGCCATATTGTTTTCGAAGAACTTGGAAATAACTACTGATATAATTAACCCCACCTACATTAATTGATTGCTGCCCTTTTTGCTGCCTATCTTTAAAAATTATTTTGTTAGGCCGATAATGCCCTTGGATGTCATTTGTGGCGGCAATGATCACTCGTGAAAATCCATCTTTACTACCGGATGAAGGACTTTCTGGCTCTGAATAAAGTTCTGAGTGCCCACTTTGAGTCTGATTTTCAAGCAAGCTCTTCTTGAACGAGCAAGAGGACAGAATAACTAAAAAGAGTAGGGAACTTAATTTCATGATCATCCAGCAAATTTTGTTTCCTTTATTATAGCTATTTTCATAATTTCTGCCAGAGTGGAAGTAGGAAGAACTAATCACCGCGTGAAAAGCTCGGAAGTTAGTAATACCTCTGAGATCTTTTTTAACATCCTTAAAAGTGAGAATATATGCGAAAAGTATTAATAACAGGTGCTACCTCAGGTTTTGGTAAATTGCTTGTCGATGCTTTTTTAAAAAATGGTGATTTTGTTATAGCAACCGGAAGAAACCTTAATTCTCGAAAAGATTTATTTAAAGATGAACGATCAAAATATCAAGCCCATTTTCTAGAAATCGATCTGGACGTCACTAATCCTCAGCAAGTGAGTTCAGCTGCTGAAGAGGTTAGCAGAGAATGTGGAATTCTTGATATTCTCATCAATAATGCAGGCCATGGACTTTTTGGTGCATTGGAAGATCTTGAAAAAGAAGAAATTCGATATCAAATGGAAGTAAACTTCTTTGGCACTGTTGATGTAACTCGCGCATTTTTGCCAATGTTAAGAAAGTCCCGTGGAAAAATCTTTAATTTCTCATCAGTGTTTGGTTTTATGGGTTTTCCCTTAACCAGCTTGTACTGTGCTAGTAAATACGCCATTGAAGGTTTAACAGAATCACTTCGAGCAGAACTTGCACCCCATGGTGTTCAAGTTTGTCTTATTGAACCAGGTGGATATCGAACAAACTTTGGTAAAAATTTAAGTTGGAGTCAGAAAAATCCTGACTCTATCTATGGTCTTCAAATGAAAAACTATCGTGAACTTCATGAGAAAGTATCGAAGAAAAAACCGCAGGAGCCAAATGAAGTTTCTGAAGGCTTGCTAAAACTTTCATTAAAATCCAAGCTACCTATGCGCAAAGTTTATGGGAAAGATGGGCTGTTCAGTTATATTCTTAAAAACTATATTCCTGAGCGGTTATATTTCTTTATCATGGATAACTTTCTCAAAATGGTTCTGCTTCGCAAGGCTTCTTGATTAGTAGGATTTGATCTTACTTAGTTTTGAATACGATGATTTTAAGGCGTTCGCAATGACTGAATAGTCCTTAGATCCATTTGTATAACTCAGAGATATTCGAATCACACCTCTCCCAATATCATCATTTACATTCATGGCCTTAAGAACTGCTGAAGTTTCCGGCTGATTATCCGAACAGGCCGCTGAAGTTGTGACAAATATATCATGGGACTCAAGCTCTATTTGAACAGCTTGTCCGTGAATGCCTGGATAACTCATAAGCGTCGTTCCTGCCAAACGGGGCACATTTTCACCTATGACAACAAGCTCTGCAAATGTCTCTTTCATTTCAGCTTCAAACTTTAAACGTGCTTCTTTTAAGTTTTCAAGCTTCAATTTGTTTGCTTGAAAATCTGAAAGGGCAATAGCAAGAGTTTCTACTCCTATATAATTTTGAGTTCCGCCACGTAAGCTTTTTTCTTGAGTACTTCCGAATACATGGGATTTAAGTTTAGCAGGTTCTTTGGCCATAACAAACCCTGTCCCGGTTAAAGCACCAACTTTGTGGCCAGAACAGACGGCATAATCAACACCCGATTTCTCAAAACTAAATTCACCTTTGCCTATAAGTTGAGTCGTGTCACAGAAATATTCGACTTTGTATTCCTGGCAAAGCTTAGCAATCTGTTGATAAGGTTGAATGACACCCGTTTCATTGTTTACCGCCATAATTGTTACAAGAGAAATTGAATCAGCATGCAGTTTTAATAATCTCTCCAGACTTTCAATTCGTATCATCCCGTTAGTATCAATTTCTACATTTTCAATCTTAAAGCCTCTACGCTCTTGGTAAAATTTTAGTGCTTTAGGTATAACGACATGTTCAATTGGGGTTGTAATGACTACGTTCTTATTTTTAGGTGCATATTCAAGGACAGAAAATAAAATGTGTGAAATTCCTTCAGACGATCCAGAATTAAAATAGAGTTGATCGGGGTAGCAGTCCATGTATCCTGCAATTGTATCCCGGCATTTTTCAATGCCCTGAAATACTTTCTGGCCAATGGAATGAATGGCATTTGGATTAGCATAGATATCTGTATCAATTCTTTTTTTTAAATAATCCCTAACAGAGGGGAGAAGAGGAGCTGAGCCATTATAGTCTGCGTAAATCATATTATTTCCTAAGAGATTTTGAGCATCTGATCAAGTGCCCTGAGAGCAAACTTCTTAGTCACTTCATCCACTTGTATAATGTTAATAGGTTCGCCGCGCTCAATGGCCCGGTAGCTCTCAAGCAGCCAGCGAGGGCGTATCCGGTACATGGTGGTACACAGGCACTGGTAAGGTGAAAGTGAAGTGATGTCGAGGTGGGGATACTCAGCTGCTAGACGATTCACAAGATTAATCTCAGTACCTACGGCAAACTTTGTTCCAGCTTTTGCCGCTTTAATCTGATTCACAATAAAAGAAGTTGATCCTGCAAGGTCTGCACCTTGAACCACTTCGAAGCTACACTCTGGATGAACAATCAAGATGCGTTCAGGATCTTTCTCACGCCAAGTTTTTATCTGATCAGCGTTGAATCCTTGATGAACGGAACAAAATCCATACCATAAAATAACTTTAGCTTTTTGAATCTGTTCAACAGTTAAACCACCATGCCGCTGGCGTGGATCATATACCACCATATCTTCGAGTTTTATTCCCAGTTTGAAACAAGTGTTTCTTCCCAGATGTTGATCCGGGAAAAATAAAAGTTTTTCACCTTGAGATAATCCCCACGTAATAACTTTTTCAGCATTTGAAGATGTACAAATGGAACCATTATTCTCACCAACAAAACTTTTTAAAGCAGCAGTACAGTTGATATAGGTAATAGGGACGATTTTGTCTTTAGTTGAGTCAGTAAGATATTTCCAGGCCACGTCAATCTCACGGCGATTAGCCATATCGGCCATTGAACATCCTGCGCGCA
>JBILYY010000067.1:0-16739 GCA_044377495.1 Bacteriovoracaceae bacterium
TCAGCATAACTCAAAAAGCAGAAATTCCCCTTTCTTAGGAATCGGATGACCTTCTGTTTCACATCGAAAGGAAATCTTTACGATTTTTTGCCGGAGTCGGCTGAAATTTACGAGATGGTCTTATTTAAGAATAATCAATTGCTATAGCTGACTCTTGCGGCCTTTAACCACTTTGTGTTCAATGCCTTTCAGCTTCACTTCAATTCCATGGTTTCTTAATCTCTGTCCAGTGAGTTTAAACACATCGTCCATCAAGACATTAAGCTCGATCACTTCTTCCGGCTCAAATTTATCTGGGTAGATGACTTTCCTAAAACCGGCCGCACTCGTGGCGATTCGCTCGGCGGTACTTAAGATATTGGTGAAGGCCTTTTTTCCTGGTCAGGGTCTTGGGTTCTTTGAAACATCTGACTGGTTCGGCTCATGATAATCGTTAAGGCATTATTGATTTCGTGAGTCACACCTGCCGCGAGTAAGCGCAGTTCAGTGAATTCATTTTCTTTCAATAGAATCGCTTCTTCTTTTTGCAGAATTTCTTTGCGCAGATTTTTGCGTTGCCTAAGCCCAACGACAAAAGAAGTAACTGCCAAGGCCAAGAGAATGTAGGAAATGATTTTGAGTGATAATTCCATCAACCCATTCTACAAGAAGAGATTAATTTAACAGAATGGATTTCGGCTTAAGGATAGTGGATTAAAAGGGGTATTATTCTCGGGCCACGCAGCGAACAGACGCAGCATCTTTAAGATTATCCCCAGTGCCAGTCTTCTCTTCGAAGCCATCCCATAGATAGACACCTACGGCCCTAGCGCGTCTTCTTTTCGACCGGGCCATAACCGGAGTGGAAGACCAGTAAAAATGTTCCATGTTTGGAAGAGCCGCCTTAATTCCATGAGCAGCGGCATCTTCAAGCTCCCTGATAGTCGGCAGGCGCCACTTGAGTGATGTCAGGACTAGATATGCACGCTTTTTGCGAGCCATATTGATTGAAATCCATCGCAATGCGGTCGCCCCAGATAAGCTTGGATTTTAGATCTTCGTAAATCGCAATTCCCTTCTCTGACAATGCAACCAAAGCGAAGCTGCCTTTGACCTAGGCGCAGTCTTTGATACGTTCTTCGATCGTGCCTTGCAGACCGCACGGTTTAGCGAAGGCGGAGGTGGTAACAAGAAAAAGAAGTAAATAAAAAGCTCTCAAACTTATTTTTCGTCAAAGTACTGCTAACCATTAAGCAGTTTTTCACTTCCCTAAAGCTCTAAGTCCACTTTAATTGCAGCTCATATTCATACTCGCCTTTATCGATTTCATACTCTGATCTAAATTTTCCTGATAAAAATGCTTTTTTAGGGATTTTACATTCCCTCCCCTTCACGTTGACTACCAAGTCTTTTCCTTCCTCCATGGCCTCAAGCCATCCCCTGAGCAGGTCTTTGAATTGATCAGCACCGATAAATTCTTTAAGTTCGTACTTAGAATTCCCCTGACCTTTTTGGGTATTAAGTTCCATAGCATTTCTCCTTGAAAAAGATCCTCAAGGATGAAGCTGCAAGCAATCTGCCAAGAAATTTTTATGTGAATAAGTTTGTTGGATATTTGTCTTTTTCTAATCTGAAAAATTCTTCTAAATGTAGTCCTTACAAGTGACCGAAAGAACGGTTTAGACTATCTTTTTTCTCAAGAAAAACGCTCAGTTGCCGTTAAGTCATTCATTAGTAAAAGGACGTTCAGTGGGTCATAAAAATTCCTATAAGGAAGATTTTCCTTTTTTTAGAAAATCACAAACCATTTATCTGGATAGTGGCGCAATGACTTTGAGGCCCTCGCAAGTCATTGAAGCTGTCTCTGATTATTACACAAATATCGGTTCCAATATCTTTCGTGGCGAACACGAGCTTTCAAAGGTTGCCTCGGGTCTATTCGAGGAGGCCAGAAGCAAAGTTGCCAATCTCATTGGCGCCACCAGTAAGGAAATAATTTTTACTCACAATTGTAGCGATTCCATCAATATGTTGGCAGAGCTCTTGGAACTTTCAAAAGAAGACCAAGTTATAAACTCTGTGCTGGATCATCATTCAAACCATCTTCCCTATCTGAGAAGGTCTAATCTTATTACCGTAGGTCTTTCAGCAGATGGGAAGATTGACGTTAGGGAAATAGAAAGCAAGATCACGAAGCAAACAAAACTCATCGCAATCAACATGGTTTCCAATGTGACTGGTGAAACTCAACCCTTCCGAGAAGTCATTCAAATTGCCAAGAAGCACGGCATTTTAACTTTCCTGGACGCTTCACAAGCCGCGTCCCACATGAAGATCAACGTCAAAGAACTTGATTGTGATTTCCTCGCCTTCTCATCTCATAAATGTTTCGGTCCCAGTGGAACAGGAATCCTTTACGGAAAGTACGACCTTTTAACTAAGTTTGAGCCTAAAAGGCTTGGTGGGGGGATGGTACGAAAACTGACAGGTGAAAAAACTGAATATAAAGACCCACCCTACATTTTCGAAGTAGGGACACCAGCGATTGAAAGTGTGATAGGTTTTTCTGCGGCGATAGATTACATCATGGAAATTGGCCAAGATGCCATTGCGGCTCGTCTTAGTGAACTCAATAAATATTTTCTTACTCAGTTGAAGCAGCTGGATAAATTCAAATTACTTTTTCCTAAAAGCGAGGCCGGGATGCCTATTTTTGCCATCTCACCCATAAAAGGACTGCCACTAGAAGGTCTCGCCCACATTATTTCCATGAGACACAATATCGCTTTCAGTACAGGATTCCAGTGCTGTCAAACACTGTATAACCACTATGGAATGAAAGATGGTTCCATGAGATTTTCATTTCATTTATACAACGATAAAGACGATGCGGACGCCCTATTGAAGGCCTTAGCCGAATGTTCCGCAATACTATGAGAAAAAAAAATGAGTAACAGAAAAATTCTAATCAACATTGAATCAACCCCGAATTGTCCGGCCAGATGTCCAATGTGCCCGAGATCTGCCATTCAGGATAAAGGTTATCTAACTGAAGAGATGGCCCAGCAGATTGTGGACAAGCTCCCAATAGACATGATTAGGCAAATTAGTTTTGCTGGTCGTGGGGAGCCTACTATTCATAAAAACTTACCTGAACTAATTAAGATCTTTCATAAGACAGGACTTCCCTTGGCGATCGTCACAACTGGAGTTGTAGTTAATGATCGACTGCTTGAGGCGATCAAGACCTACGATGTAAAAGTATGCTTGTCAGTTTCCTCTTATGAAAAAGATGTATTTGACAAGATCCACGTGGGACTTGAACACGCAAAGATTTGGGAAAATATCAGAGGTTTACTTTCGATGAATATTAATACAACTATTCATCTAACGGGAGGAGACGTCATTCACGATACTCTTCCACAAACAATCGCCAAGCTCAGAGAGTACGGTGCGAAAAAAATAATTTTACTACCGCTATGGAACCGCGCTGACAAAAACAAAGCCTCTACTCCCAAATGGGAAAGAGTCAAAATCGCTAAAGACAATGGTATAGTTCTTGCCGAGTCAGAATACCTGGCCGGCATTTCCAAATGGAAATTTCTCGGTCAGGTAATAATGAAAAAACTCAGTAATTTTTCCTACTGTCCTATTGGTGATATGAGTCTCAGCATCAGTTGGGATGGTAAAATCTTAGGATGTTTTCAAGATTTTGGGCATTCAGACATCATTGGCAGCATCAGCACAGACAACATTCGCACGGTTTTGCAAAACCGCCATAAGGACCTCGGCAATTATAAAATCTGCAATGGTTGTGATTCGAAAAAGGTCAGCTTTCCTGTATGAAACATTCAAACAAAGCACCAAAAGAAAAAATGACTGAAGACACAGAAGAGAGACTTCAGCTTGCGCGTAATATCACCAAAGATTACGTGGCCCACCTCATCGACCTTGGCAGCTCCTCCAAAAATATTGGTATTGAAATTGAAATGCCCATCTTAACCGCCGACTTCCAGATGCCTTGTCTGGATCTGACCAAACGAATTCTATCTGAACTTCAAGAAACGAATTCCTATAAGATCATAGGCAAGGATAAAGACGGAAACTGCATCGCCCTCCTCGATAACGAAACCCAAGACGTCATCACCTTCGAATACAACTACTTTATTCTCGAATTTTCTCTCGCCCCGAAAAATTCTATCGCTGAATTAAAAAAATCTTTTAGCAAGCAGTACCTTTCAGTAATGAAGGTCTTGCAGAAACATGGATTGATATTAAATGGAATAGGTCTTTATCCACATGAAAGTGTGCTTGAAAAGGGTTGTCTCAAAACTGACTACTACCTTTTAGTAAAGCATTACCTCTCACAAAACCAAGAAAGCGCCTATAACAATTTCAATGGCGCCATTGCTTCGGTTCAAACCCATATCAGCGGTAAAAAAGATATTTTCAACTTTCTAACGATACTACAAAGAACAAGAAATATCCGCCGAATGCTTTTCTCAAACTCTCCTAGTTCTCTCTGGAACATTAACGACGAAAGAAAAACTCTTCACTTTCGTAGTCACCTCTGGAGTAATAGCCAATTTGCTGCTACCAAATCAAACTGCGGAGAAGTTAGGCCTCCCTTAAATACATTAAATTCCCTCACTGAATGGTTCGAATCAAAATCGCTCTATCGAGTATTGCGAAACAATCAATGGATTTTCTTTCAGCACACTAGTGTGAACGATTATCTTGCAAGCCCATTGATTGATGGCTACACCGTTGGGAAAGATGAAACGCCTCAACTAATAAGTTTCGTTCCCAGCCCCGGTGATCTGCGTTTTTTAAAATGCTACCAAGAAATAGAACTCACCTCCTACGGCACTGTAGAAAGTCGTCTGGAATGTAGTAATCCCTTTGCCTTTCTCTTTGCTCCGAGCAGCTTCTTAGTTGGACTACTAAAAAACTATGATTCCTTCCTCATGATAATGAATGGGGAGGAAATTGATGGCCTTAATCTAAAACTCCTGAACTGTGCCATTGAAGGTCTTAAATCAAACAGTTCAACCGAAAGCGAAACCTTGATTCGCTTCAAAAACTTTTATGCAATTCATGGCTCTGTTGGCCACTACATCGATAAAAAAACCGCAGATGGAATTTCGTATAAAGATATTATCCAGGAACTGACAGGAATTATTGGGACTGATTTATGAGTCGTAAATGTGGCGTGATCGTTGATGGATTCGGACCTGGAAATCTGCTGCCAGATGCCTTCATTAAAAATGGCATCGATTTGATCCATGTTAATTCCCAACTGGACAATAATAACAATCTTTTCAAAGGCAACTACGACCCAAGTAAGTATGTCGAAAGCTTAGGATACTTTTCAGACCTGGGTAGTCTCACAACCAAGGTAAAAGAAACCGCTCAAGATGGTTCCATTCTTTTTGTCATTCCGGGTAGTGAGATAGGAGTCGATCTGGCTGAACAGCTGGCCAATAAATTAGGTTTACCAAGTAACGATATCTCTATTGGGCGAGTAAGGAGAGACAAATTTCTAATGCAGGAGAGGCTTTCTGAGTGCAAAGTCCGCTCTATCAAAGGCGTAAAGGTCAAGGATAAGCAGGAAGCACTCAACTGGATTGAGTCAAATGGCATCAAGAAAGCGGTAGTTAAGCCCCTGGACAGCGCTGGTTGTGACACTACCAAAATTTGCAATGGCACCAAAGAAATTTGGAACGCTGTGGATGCAATTATTGGAAAGACTAACATGATGGGAGAATTCAACCATCAATGTCTGGTACAAGAATTCATTGTAGGTCTGGAAATCGTAGTCAACTCTTTTAGCTTTAAAGGCGAGCATTACATCACAGATAGTTGGTCCGCCCCAAAATCTCAAACTCCGGGTGGAGAAATTTTATATGACAAATTATTGCCTCTTACGCCTGATTACTTACAAAATAATAAAATTGATTCCTACATCAGGTCAGTGCTTACTGCGCTTGGAATACAAAATGGTCCCTCACATTGTGAAGTCATGATGACTGCAGATGGCCCGGTATTAATAGAATGTGGAGCAAGATTAGATGGATTTGCCAATCCCGCTTTTTATTCAAAAGGGTTGGAAAGATCTGGCCTTGAACTGATTCATTCTATGTATTCCTCCCCTGCTTCATTCGTCTTGCCCAAAGGCCCTTACGTACTCGATCCCAGACTTTGCATGTTTGTGCCGACAATTACTAAAGAAGGAAGAATAAACGTACAGGAGCTCGAGAAGGAACTTTCTCAGATGCCAGAGATAATATTCTACAGGTTGAAAGTTGATCAAGATAAGTTAGTGGCCTGTACAATTGACCTTAGTTCGACTCTCGGAATTTTCTATATTAAAGGTGAGAAGGTGGATGATGTAGATAAAATTAGAGCGCGAATCACGATTATTATCCAAAAGTGGACAAAGTCATAATGGACATAGAAAAGAAATTTAAATTATTTTCGGCCAGCATTGGAGTTTCCTCCTTTGGTTCTGCAATCAATTTTATAGCCTTTAATCTCTTTGCCTACGAAATGACCAAGAGTCCTTCTCAGGCCGGAATTGTCATGATCATCAGGCTTGTCTCTAGTATCTTGTCTGGTCTTTATCTCTCCCGACATAAACATTTAAACCATAAAAAAGTGCTTTTTTATTCTGATATCATTCAACTCGCCTCGCTGTTATTCCTGGTTTTTCTTCCGGGTATACCGAAGATGACTCTACTATATATCGTAAGTTTCATCTGTGGTAGCGCCAGTGTTTGCCACTCCATCTCACTTCGATCAATTGTACCACGTCTGGTAGGACCTGACCGAAGAGAGAACGCTAATGGAGTATTGGTATTGTCCAGGTCAACTGGAACAATTCTGGGGATGGCGGCGGGTGGAATTGTCTTATCTGAGCTCGGTTACAATGCAGCATTTCTCATCGATGCAGGGACTTTCCTCTTCTCTGCTGGAGCACTTTTCCTGTTAAAACTTGAAGACAGACCAGAGCTCGTAAAAGCGGTGAAGACTGTGCCGGTTGAAAATTTCAGTATGGCCTCACTCATCGGCCTATTTTCCCTTCCGTTGATAGCAGTCTTTTTAGCCAAAGGTTTTTCGGTCATCGGGAATGCTTCAGATAGTGTGGGAATTTCTATCCACTCAAGTCGTTTTTTTCCTGATGAACCAGGCAAAATCATGGGATATTTCCTAGCAAGCGTATCGATTGGAAGTGTGCTGTCTTATAAGATCAACGAAAGCTTTATTAAGGCCCGTCAAAACCATGATATCTACTTTATGGTGATGGCGGCGCTGATGTCACTCTTTACCATCTTTGCGTTCTTTCAATTCTCGCCAATCTTTATCATCTTATTTGCTTTATTTGCCGGTATGAGTGAAGGTCTTTCGGAAATATATTATGTGAGTCACCTTCAGGGACTTTCTGAAGATGTTTTAACCAAAGTATTTTCTTTTTCAGCCATTTTAGAAAAGACCACGGGTGCCCTGGGCATGGTAATCGCCTCCTTTATGCTGGAACAAACCACTACCGTTACTACGATTCTCGTTGCTCATGGAATTGCCTTCATCATCATCTGTATGGCACTACTCCATAACTTCTACAAATTGCGCATCATGGATCGGAGCTTATATGAAACTAAGTGATCCCCTGTTAGAAATCTATCAGAAGTTGTTTACTGAATACTCTGGTCAGATCCTGACGAAGAATATCATTGCTAAAACTTTCCCAGTTGATTGGATGACGACAGATTTTAAATTTGCACTGGAAAATGATGGGACTGAATCCACTTTCACCTCGGGGACGACTTCAGACAAGATGCTCATCATTCGGGAAAAAAATTGGTGGAAACAAGAATATCAAAGGACCTATCAAAACCACCCACTCCTTAAGGAGTATCTAGATACCAATCGTAACAAAGTCATTTTTACCACGGCCGTCTGCTCCAACACTGTCTGCCACTTCGACAAGCCAGATAAAGCAGCGAGAACTAATGGGACGACACTCTATCTCAATACCTGCATGGATCCTAATAATTGGAGTGAAGCGGACATAAGAACCATGGCCCAGGAATGGAATGATCACCAACCATTCTACGTCGATGCAGATCCTCACTACCTCTCACATTTCCTAGCAAGAATTCAAAAAGACTTTCCGAAAATACAACTCATCAAGCCCGAGATCATGACTCTAAGTTATGAGTTCGTTACCAGAGCGACCAAAAAACACATCGAAAACTTCTTTAAGCTTAAGACCGTCAATCTCTATGGCTCTACAGAATTGGGATATATTTTCATTGAAGATGATGAAGGAAATATGAAAGTTTGTCCTGATTTGATCGAATGTGAATACGTGTCATGTGAAAACCAACCTGATTATTACCGATTAATTGTCACTAGTATGAAAAACAAGTTCATGCCATTAGTGAAGTACGATACCGGTGATATTGTTTATCGACCATCTGGAACAAAAGAAGGAACCGTTAAGAGCATCGCGGGCAGAACCAAAGACGCAATTCCTACCGAAACCCATTTTGTATTCCAGGATCGGTTAGACCATTATGTATTCGCCGTCTCAGAAGAAATTATTAAATATGCAGTTAAAAAGTCAAAGAGCGGTCTCCAATTTACTTACGTGACTTTAAAAGGGAATCAACTTCCTGAAAATGACGTACAACGATTGCAAGAGACACTTGAAAAACTTTTTCAAACACCCATCACCCTACTTCTAACTGCTAGTCTTTCCCCAGTTGAATCGGGTAAATTCCAACTTTTTAAGGACCAAATCAAAGTATGAGAAAAATTGGACTTTGGATCCACGAGAATGACAACGGGGTTATGATCACCCAAAAGCTAACAAAATTGCTGCAAGCAATGGAGCTCGAAGTCGTTGTCTTGCCGGATCTTGGAAAATGTATTTGTAAAAATGGGCAGGTGCTAGGGCCTCAAGGTGAAAACCTTTCCAACCTCAATTTACTTTATCATATGAATATTGAGGGAGAAACTCCTCATCAACAGGATATTCTCAAAGCACTTGAAGTTTTAGGCGTAATGGTAGTCAATTCCACCCATGCCTATCGTCTAGGTGGTGATAAATTTTTGGCCAATATGATTTTACGAAAGAATGGAATCACAGTTCCGGACTCAATGCTTATGACTTCAGCGATTTCCTATGGGCCGCTTGCAGAAACTTTTAAAGAGTGGAATCAAATCGTCTTAAAGCCACGCTTCTCTTATGGCGGGAAGGGAATCTTAAAGTTTTCTGAAGTGGATCAATTCTGGGACTTCATGACGGCAACTTCCAATATTTATTATAACTACTACATTGAACGTTTCATTCCCTTCCAAAACAACGACTACCGTATTGAAGTGATAGATGGCAACTTTGCGGGCTCCTACAGCCGCGGTCTCTTAAATGGTTTTAAAACCAATATGACCTCCCATAAAAAATCTGAGGATGGGATCTTTCTAAAATATGAAGCTTCTGAATCAGAAAAAGCGATTGCTATCAAGGCGGTTCAACTTCTTGGCCTAGACTGCTCAATCGTTGATCTCATTCGCTCGAGCATTGATGGGAAATTTTATATTTTGGAAGTGAACTGTATCCTGGGGATTTTCGTCGAAGCCGCAAATAAAGTTCGGGGAATTGTCCCCGCCGAGCCCGATGCCTACAAATTTGCTTCAGATGATCGCAAGCTGGAGCTGTTATCCAAGTTTCTCCATAAAAAGCTTTTACTGAGAGAGAAGATATGAAGATAGGAATCACCTCGATGAAGGAAAACATCAAGAATCCTCTCGGCCACACAAAAGAAATCACTTTCAGTAATCAGGCCTACCTTGACCTTGTTCTAAATCGTGGCATGATTCCGCTGCTTATTCCTCAAAGTGCAAAAGAAAAAGCAAAGTCTATCGTGGATTGTCTTGATGGCATCATCCTCATTGGCGGAAGAGACATTGACCCTTCACTTTATTTGGCCGTTCACCAAGAGAAAGAAATAGGCGAACGCTACGGCACACTTTATGAGCACGTTCAGTTTGATACAAGTGCAGATATTTTTGAATTGGAGCTATACAAAGCAGCAAAACTTAAAGGCATACCCGTATTCGGTATTTGCCGCGGAATGCAACTGATCAATATCGCCGAAGGCGGAAGTTTAACCCAAGATATGCCAACAGACGGCACTATTGATCATTTCATTAGCCCAGGTGGATGGATTAATCATCATGAAATAAAGATCCACCAAGGCACTTATGTCCATGAGGTCTTTGGACTTGAGAACTACTTTACTTCTTCCATTCATCACCAAACAATTGAGCGCCTAGGAACACACCTGAAGGTATCTGCCACGGCCCCCGATGGGGTGATCGAAATAGTAGAAAGCGTAGATGAAACTGAATTCATTATTGGAGTTCAAGGCCACATGGAAATGACTATGAAGAACCTTCCACTTTATGGAAAACTGCTCGATGCTTTTCTCCTTCGGGCCATCCAAAAAAATAAGACCGCAAAATGAGTCATAGCTTCTACTCTCCTTCCACTCTTGTTGACCCTTATGACCTGTATCAAAAATTAAGGGAAAATGATCCGGTTTACTGGTCAGACGAAATTAAGGCATGGGTGATTAGTACCTATCAAGATATCGATGATTGCTTGACCAATAATCCTTCAGTCATCTCGGCTTCAAATACGGAGTTATTCCTAAAAACTAAGGCAGGGACACCCGAGCTGCAAAAGAAGTTAGAGGTTGTGGGCAAGTTTATGTCCAGATGGATCACTAACTTCTCAGGCGAGAAGCATAAGACCTCCAGACAGCTTCTCTTTAAAGGTTTTAACCCTGAAGCCATTGAAATGCTAAAACCTCGGATCCAAGGCCTAGTGGAGGAACTACTAAAGTCAGCTGAAAAAAAAGACACTTTCGACTTCATAAAAGATTTTGCCTACCCACTTCCCGTTATGGTTGTGGGCGGTGTAATCGGTCTGCCAGCTGAAGACCGGGACCGCTTTCTATCCTGGTCGGCCCGAATTGCGACCTTTCTGAACCTTCACCGGACCTCACTACTAACTGTGGTGAGCGATATGTACGAAGTTATCGTGGAAATTGAGAACTACTTAGGAAACATCATACAAGAAAGGAAAAAGACCCCCACAAAAGATATTCTTACTCGCCTCATTGCTCTGTCTGAAATGGACCCAGGTTTCACTCAAGAAGATCTTATTTCCAATATAGTTTTCCTTTTCTTCGCTGGGCACGAATCTACCACTAACCTTCTGGCAAATGGACTACTGGCACTAATAGAACATCCTCAGCAATTACAACTCTTGAGAAATGATAGCTCCCTGATGAACTCAGCGGTGGAGGAGTTTTTTAGATACGACTCACCTATTCAATACATCAATCGATGTGCCGCCACGGACATGGTCTTAAGAGGTAAAAATATTAAGCAAGGTCAAAGAATCATTTTATTAATCGCCTCGGGAAACCGAGATCCTAACTTTTTCGAATCACCGGATGAATTCAATATCTCTCGGGCCAATAATCGACATTTCTCACTAGGTAAAGGTTCTCATTTCTGTATCGGGGCCCAACTTGCACGGATGGAAGCAAATGTGGCCATGAGCTGTCTGCTTAAAAAATATCAATTTATTGAACTGGCCTCTCGAGAAATTAAGAGGAAGCCTGGCTTCGGATTTAGAGGGCCGGCAAATTTGTCGTTGATTTTCAAATAAGCAAAATTATTTTTTTCAACTTATTACTGAACAGGCGTCTTATAAATGGATTTCCCGTCCCATGCCCACTCAACGTGCACATCCCACCCAAGCAGAGCGGTAGTGAGGATAGCCCGAATTAACCCTATATCAGCATAACTCAAAAAGCAGAAATTCCCCTTTCTTAGGAATCGGATGACCTTCTGTTTCACATCGAAAGGAAATCTTTACGATTTTTTGCCGGAGTCGGCTGAAATTTACGAGATGGTCTTATTTAGATCATCTACCAATTAAGATGGAAGAAAAATTAGGCTTCCAAGGGGAGTAGGTTTATCTATCAAGTAGATATGGTTAATTCGGGCCATTGATTTGCCGCTTTGGCTTTCTCATCCAAAACAAGATTTAAAACTCTTACTGGCAATTTTCTGTGCCAATTCTCTAATTTTCCTGTCCAGTATAATTGCAAGGTCCATCTGGTAAAGATTGATTGATTATTTAACAACTCTCTTACTTGATAGATATAATTCCTTAATCTCTTTATTTTGGAGGATTCTGCGCCAAACCATAACTTCTTTAAGGTTGCCTTTCACATATCCAGAGTTGCCATCATCTTCGGAACCCAAGGCGATTAATAGTGAATCGGTATTCGAAGCATAGGGTTGAGTGAATTTAGGCTGGTTTTTTAGCTCTAGAAGTTCTCCATTCAAAAAGATTTTAACAGAATTTTCAGCATAGTTGACTGTTATGACGGCATGATTCCATTCACCAAGTTTAATTTTAGTTGGTTCTGAGTAAATATGAATACCTCTATCTTTGTCATTGGCACGCACGATACCAACTATTGACTCGTTTTCAATTCTAAGACCTAGTCTTGAAGCTGTTGTTGTTTTTTCATTCCCTCCAACAGAAATAGCGAGCAAATCTTGGTATTCTGTATCTTTAGAGTTTATGTTAAACCAAATTCCTGCAGTTACCACCGAAGCATTTTTGAGGATGCTTTCTGCACCAACGACTTTCCAAGATTGACCCTGCCAAACAGCTTTTGATTTCACTGAAGCAGAATCAATGATCGGTAACTTTTCTTTATTAGAATCCAATGATAAGTGAAGCACATTTGATTCTTTTAAACTTTCCGAAGGATAGTACGTTTTACTAAAATGAGAACATGAAAACATGAGTAAAAAAGATATCCACTTCACAATGATTCCTTTAATTTTAGAAAATGATTTGTAGGTAATGGTATCACTATTCCTTTAATTTTTGGCCGTACTTAATCTAGACAATATTTTTGTAACTTGAGAGAAAACGATACTTCACTAAAAGGACAGGTGAAATTAGAACGACATTAGACATACAAGAAATCTAGAGCCCCCCCCCTTAGAAATACGATGATCATCAAAGTAAGTAGCCTCTAAATGAAAAAGGCCCCTTTCGGGGCCTTCATAAAAGCATTTAGCGAATAAACAACATGTCGTAAAGTTTCGGAACTGGCCACTCGGCTTCAGGAATCAATTCTTCAATCTTGTTACAAAGAGCTGCGACTTTAAAAGAAGCTGGCATTAGATCTGCGCCAATTTTCTTAGAAAGTGCTTCTTCATCAAGTTTAGAATGAGCATCTTCAAGAGCGGTATTCAAGGCATTAGTTTGATCAAGCAGATTTCTTGTAAGATCAGAAAGCTGCTTAAGGATATCAAGCTCAACTGCACTTTCGGCCCCAACATCTTTATGAGTCTTCACACTTTGAGCAAGCATTGATTTGTAGTTGATCGCAGCAGGAAGAACCTGAGTCAACACCATATGACGAAGAGTTCTAAGTTCAATCTCACGACACTTGATGTATCGCTCAAGCATAACGTTGTAACGAGTGCTGATTTCAGATTCTCTGAACACACCTGTTTTAAGAAGAACGTTGGTTTTTTTAGGATCTTTTAGTACAGCGATCGCTTCTGGAGTTGTGCGAAGGTTTCCAAGACCGCGCTTAGCAGCTTCTTTAACCCATTCAGCAGAATATCCATCACCATTGAAGACAACAGCTTGTGCATTTCCGTACCACTTCAAGATGACAGTAACTAGCGCCTCATCTGAAGTTTTACCTTTTGCCATTTCACCTTCAAGAATCTTGTTTGTTTCTTCGAAGATATCAACGATACAAGCATTCAAGATTGAAAGTGGGTAACCGATTGAAGCTGAAGATCCGCAAGCACGGAATTCAAACTTGTTTCCTGTGAAAGCAAATGGAGATGTACGGTTACGGTCGGTGTTGTCTTTGAAAATATCAGCAAGCTGACGAGTTCCAAGATCAAGAGTCTGACGAGCAGCATGTACATAGTTTCCGCTAGAAACCATTGATTCTAAAATTTTAGTAAGTGTATCGCCTAGGAACACTGACATAATCGATGGTGGAGCTTCGTTAGCACCAAGACGGTGATCATTTCCGTGAGAAGCAATACCCATACGGATAATATCAGCGTGACGGAATACAGCTTCTGTAACAGTTGCAACAACTGCTAAAAAGCGGAAGTTTTCATGAGGATTGTGTCCTGGCTCAAGAAGATTTGTTCCTGTGTCTGTCGACATGGACCAGTTCAAGTGTTTCCCTGAACCGTTTACCCCTGCAAATGGCTTCTCATGAAGAAGACAAACGAAATCATGCTTAAGAGCAACTGTACGAAGAACAGTCATTACGATTTGGTTGTTATCTGCAGCAGTGTTTGAATCTTTGAAAATTGGCGCCATCTCAAATTGCCCAGGAGCAACTTCATTGTGGCGAGTTTTAGCTGGGATACCCATTTTATAAAGCTCGATTTCAACTTCTTGCATATAAGCAAGAACGCGGTCTTCAATCAATCCAAAATAGTGATCTTCAAGTTGTTGGTTACGAGATGTAAGTGAACCGAAAAGTGCACGGCCCGTCATAACTAAATCCTGACGACTAAAATAAAATGCTTTATCAATCAGGAAGTATTCTTGTTCAGCACCACAAGTTGTATACACTTTGTTCACATCTTTCATGCCAACAAGATTACAAAACTTCAACATCACTTCGTTGATACGAAGATCAGAACGAAGAAGTGGTGTTTTAGTATCGAGAGCGTCACCGTGGTAAGAAACAAATGCGGTAGGAATAACTAAAGTTTTTCCATTGGCAGAACCCTGAATAAAAATCGGAGAAGTTAAATCCCAAGTTGTGTAACCACGTGCTTCGAAAGTTGCTCGAGATCCACCGTTTGGAAAAGAAGATGCATCCGACTCACCTTGCATTAGTTGGGTTGCGGAAAGATGCTCAATTGGACGATCACCATCAAAGCTTAAAAAGGCATCATGTTTTTCAGCAGTAGACCCTGTCAAAGGTTGGAACCAGTGACAAAAGTGAGTTGCACCTTTTGATATTGCCCAGTCCATTACAGAGTTTGCAATTTTAGCGGCAAGCGCCTTTTCTATAGTGCGTTTACCGTCAATCACTTGCTTAAGAGTTTCTTTGTCTTCAAGTGAAAGAGATTTTGAAAGATGATAGTTGTAAACATTCTCACCGTAGTACTGACTGACGCGAAGATATTTTCCCTGCTCATTTACGGGAACAGTACATTTTCTAGTTTTACGAGAAAACGCTGAAAGCTTAGCTTGTTGTCTTAGGTCCTGGGCCATATGAATTTTCTCCTGAGATGGTTATGAAACAATTATAGGCAAAATATGAATTTTACCGAGCATTATTTTAGATATCTTCAGAGACATGGAGCTTCAAGAGGAAGTGAGTCAACTATCAGTCGGACTGACTATTTCTCTCCCCCTTATTGATCTAAAATTTAAAACTTTTTTCAGCTTTAATTCGGTCCGCCACGGTTATTTCTTTTAAGCTGCGCGGCGCTTTAAGGGGTGTAACTTCCAGTCTTTCAAGTTTCCCAAGCCGAGAAATAATAAACTCGTATGGCCGATCAATTATGACCATTGTGCTAAATTTTTCTGCGTCCTCTTTCAAGAATCGTAAACCATTTAAGAATGTGATTTCATCACCGGCATTTAGTCCACCGCGATAAGCAGGGCCATCCAAGATCACGCTTTTAACAAGACAACGATCCCCGACAAAATCCCATTCCAGACCGAGCCATGGTTGTTCAGATTCTTGCCACTTGAATTCAAGACCCATTTTTTTGAAAGATGTTTCAAAGTCGACATCCTGAGTCGTTTCCACCATATTGGAAAACTTATTCAGAATTTCCTCTCCACCAATTTTTTTAATGAGTGAGTATATCCCGTCTTTCGTAATCCCGACTTCAGGTCTTTGTTTATAGTCATCCCAAAGTGCAGTAAGAAGATCATTAATCGACTTTCCCTTCTCGAGCAAAAGACCATGAAGGACAGTAAAGATCAGTCCACCTTTTAAGTAATAGCTAATGGAAGAGTTTTTTGAATTTTCATCTGGCCGGTAAAGCTTCACCCAAGCATTAAATGAACTCTGTTCCAGTGAATGATAATTTCTTCCCGGAGTTCCATAGTATATTTCCAAATTACCCTTCACCATTTCCATATATTCTTCCAAAGTTGCAATACCTGCACGATAGACAAACAAGTCATCCATAAAGCTCGTGAGTCCCTCTGCCAACCACAGGAGGGTGGTGTAATTTTCATTGAGATAATCAAATGGGCCTAATTCTTGAGGACGAATTCTTTTCACATTCCAAAGATGGAAATATTCATGCCCTACGAGAGAAAGGTAATTTAAATAGTCCTTGCGGCTACCCAGCTTCCTTCCGTCAAACTGAAGTGCTGTTGATTTTAAATGCTCAAGCCCGCCATAAAGCTTTGGAACAAAATGGGTCAGAAATAAATACTGATCATAGGGAAGTTCTTCATTGAAATGTTTAGCAACAGCTTCAACAACTTTTTTAATGTCTTCTTTTAAGTTTTGTTTATGAGGATACATCTCACCGTAATATGCGAGGTGATGGGGTTTTCCCTTGTACTCAAAACCGTCTGTTTGATGACAACCAATCTCGACAGGAGAATCTACCAATTCATCGTAGTTGACGGCACTATAAAG
>JBILYY010000177.1:0-5955 GCA_044377495.1 Bacteriovoracaceae bacterium
AGAAGCCTCTTTTTTTTGAGAAAATGTGCTCCTCTATGAATGACCAAATATACATGCTTTTTGGGCCACTAATTTTAATACACATTTTCTATATCACCGCCGTGATAAAGAAAAATTTGAGTGTGATAGATACAGCATGGGGGCTTGGTTTCATTATCATTATTTCGACTGGTTGCTTTCTGAACGGATGGAGTAATCCTCGTGAAAACTTACTCATGATCCTTGTTACCATTTGGGGCTTCCGATTAACCTCGTTTATTCATTTTAGAAATAGCGGAAAAGCCGAAGACTTTCGCTATGCCAATTGGCGCAAGGAATGGGGTCAAAAAACAAATCTCATTGCATATTTTAAAGTTTATTTATTGCAGTTTGTATTAATGCTTATCGTAGGGATTCCGCTATTTGCTGCTCATACAACAAGTGATAAAAATCTCTTTTGGTACAATTATCTTGGAATCGCTATTTGGCTAACGGGATTACTTTGGGAATCAATTGCTGACATTCAAAAAAGTCGGTTTAAGGCAATTAAAGAGAATGAAACAAAAATTTTACAAAGTGGATTATGGGCCTACAGTCGACACCCCAATTACTTTGGTGAAGCATTCTTGTGGTGGGGAATTTCAATCGTGCCACTAGATGGAACAAATACATGGTCACTGATTGGGCCAACATTTCTAACATTTCTTCTATGGAAAGTATCTGGGGTACCACTAGTTGAAAAAAGACATGAAAAAAATCCGGAATACATGGCCTACAAGTCAAAAACACCAGTGCTTATCCCAAGCTTGAAATTAATTCTGGGATTCAAAAAAACCGAAATGGAGCCAAAGTGAAAATCGCCATTATTGGTAGCGGAATTTCCGGGATGGTATGTGGACATATGCTGGCCTCCAAGCATGAGGTTCATTTATTTGAATCAGCTTCTCGTCTAGGTGGTCACACGCATACGCACAAGATCCAAGTTCCGTCCGGGGAATACTCAATTGATACTGGATTTATCGTTCATAATGATAGGAATTATCCAAATTTTATAAAGCTAATGGAGAAACTGGGAATAGAAACCAAAGACTCCCACATGAGTTTCAGCGTAAAGGTTGAAAAAAATGGTCTGGAGTATAATGGGACGAGCATTAACTCTTTATTCTGTCAGCGTAGAAACATATTTAGGCCATCATTCTATAAGATGATTAAAGATATTCTGCGGTTTAATAAAAGCGCCACTGAGTACTATTTAAAATACAAGGATCAAGCACCAGACGAGATGTCGCTTGAAGAATATTTAAAAAGGAATAACTATTCCGATGAATTCATTGAACATTACGTGATGCCTATGGGGGCCGCAATATGGTCTGCGAGCAGAGACGAAATGAAAAAGTTTCCATTACATTTCTTTGTGCGTTTTTTTCATCATCATGGAATGTTAACGGTAGATAACCGACCACAATGGCGAGTTCTCAAAGGCGGCTCCAACTCCTACATCCCCAAATTAACTGAAGGATTTATTCAAAACATTCACTTAAATACGCCAATAATGTCAGTCACAAGGACTCGTAACGAAGCTATCATAAACAATGACCTGAAATTTGATCACGTTATTTTTGCTTGTCATGCCAATCAAGCAATGGAGATCTTGAAAGATCCTAATGCAAAAGAGCAAAATGTAATGGAAGGTTTTTCATACCGTCCTAACGACGTCACCTTGCATATGGATACTTCTGTCTTGCCTAAGAAAAAAGCTGGCCATGCAAGCTGGAATTACTTTCTACCGAAAGTGCAGCTAGATCGAGTTGCTGTTACCTACCATATGAATATACTTCAAGGTATCTCAGCACCTGAAACATTTTTAGTCTCCTTGAATATGGATCATTTAATAGATCCCAAAAAAGTAATAAAAAAAATCCCTTATTCTCATCCCGTCTATAATCAGGAGGCGGTAAGATCTCAAGGATTATGGAAAACCATCAGCACAGTTGATTCACGTACACATTTCTGTGGCGCTTATTGGGGAAATGGCTTTCATGAAGACGGAGTCAAGAGTGCCTTAAATGTATGCTCATCATTTGGGGAATATTTATGACCCTAAGAAGCTCGATTTATGTTGGAACATCAGAGCATCGCAGACTTTCACCTAGAACCAATATTTTTACTTATCGTGTATGTTATTTCTTCTTAGACTTAAAAGAGATTTCTTCACTATTTAACATTCCTCTTTTGTTTAGTTACAACCAACCCGGAATTTTATCTTTTTGGCGTAAGGATTATTTAGGACAAAAAACAAACACCCTCGATGAATGTGTGAGAGAGATAGTGTTCCAAAAAACACAGAAAAAATGTACCGGACCGATTCGATTACTCTGTAATATTTCATATTTTGGATTTTGCTTTAACCCGGTCACTTTTTATTACTGTTATGCTGAGGATGGCGAAACTTTGCAGTTTATCGTATCTGAAATAACAAACACCCCTTGGGGTGAGAAACACGCCCAGGTATTTACAACAACTGAAGATAAAATCAATACCTTCCAATTCCCTAAAGACTTCCATGTCTCACCATTTATGCCTATGAGCATTGATTATAACTGGGTCTTCCACAAGCCTAACGAGAATCTTTATGTCTACATGCAAAACAGGAATCATGGAGAAAAAAGAGTCATTTTCGACACGACATTAAATTTAAAAGAAGTTCCCCTTACAGCAAAAAACATTATTGTTTCTTTTGCACAATTTCCATTTGTGACATTTAAAACGATGCTGGCAATTTATTTCCAAGCACTAATATTATTCATAAAAAAAACGCCTTTTTATTCTCATCCCTTGAAGGAGAAGTTTCATGACAGTTCAAGTTCTACCTAAGGATAGGTCGCTAAGTAAATTCGTGGGTAATTTACCCATGCTAGATAAATGGTGCAGATCTGTTCTCATCAGTAAATTTAAAGACCTTAAGAAAGGATACCTTGTTATTTCTGATAGATCTTCAGCAACTCACTCAGAATATATGTTTGGTGATTCAAGTGCGGCCTTGCAATGCAAGGTGATCGTGTATAGAAGTAGCTTCTATTCTCGTACTCTCTTAGGGGGAAGCATTGGAAATGGCGAGAGTTATGTCGATGGCGACTGGGATACTGAGGAATTAACAAATCTAGTAAGGATCTTTGTTATTAATCGCGATCTTCTACAATCTATTGATGGTGGGATTGGCAGTTTGCTTCAACCAATTCAAAGGATTTTTCACGGTTTAAGAGGTAATACAATTAACGGAAGCCTAGCAAACATTCGTTCTCACTATGATATTGGAAATGATTTCTTTAAACTTTTTCTCGACGAAACAATGATGTATAGCTCTGGAATATATCAAAACAAAAACTCTACGCTTCATGAGGCTTCTGAATTAAAAATTATGACTCTCTGTCAGAAGCTTGAGTTAAAACCTGATGAGCATGTAATTGAAATTGGAACAGGCTGGGGTTCACTCGCGATTTATGCCGCCAAAACATATGGTTGCCGGGTAACTACGACAACCATCTCCATAGAACAATTCACCTACGCTACTGAGAAAATTAAAGAGGCCGGTCTACAGGACAGAATAACTGTTTTATTTGAAGACTATCGAAAACTTACGGGAGTTTATGATAAGCTTATTTCAGTTGAGATGATTGAGGCCGTTGGGCTTGATAATCTTGATGTGTTTTTTGAAAAATGCTCAAGCCTCATTAAGCCTCATGGGATAATGGTTCTTCAGGCCATTACTATTCGTGATCAATATTATAAGAATGCAAAAAAATCTGTAGACTTTATCCAGCGCCATATCTTTCCTGGAACAGGTATCCCCTCTGTAAATGCAATGATGAATTCAATTACAAATAAAACGGACTTGGTTTTAATTGATCAAAAAGACTTTGCAGAAGACTATGCTCACACACTAAGGGACTGGTCTATTCGACTAAGCAAAAACAAGGCCGAAATCACCAAATTAGGTTACCCCGATTTTCTTTACCGCTTATGGCAATATTATTTCTCATATTGTGAGGGCGGGTTTCGTGAAAGAGCAATCGGCCTTTCGCAAATGACCCTAACTAAAACAAATTACCGTAACAGGAGTCTTCTATGATTGAACATTTTATTAAGGCCATGGAAAAAGGTCACATTCCAGACACTGCTATACGTTTCGGAATCAGAAAATTATGTAAAACGAGATTGGATGAACTTGATACTCATTCACTAAGTAAGAAGCAGGCAGAGGCAGAAAGGTATCGACTTGGCCTAATTAATTCTCCCCTTGCAGTTCACACCAAAGACGCAAATGAGCAACATTATGAATTGCCGGCAGATTTTTTTCTACGAGTTCTTGGGAAAAACCTGAAGTATAGTTCTGCCTATTACGCTGATTCAGCAACCACGCTGGATGACGCTGAAGATTCGGCCTTAACTATTAGCTGCGAAAGGGCCGGTATCAAAGATGGAATGCGCATTCTGGAATTAGGATGTGGCTGGGGATCATTAACACTATTCATGGCCTCAAAATTTCCCAACGCTAAGATAGTTGCTATATCTAATTCTTCTTCTCAAAAAACTCACATCGATAGTGAGGCAAAAAAACGAGGTCTTAAGAACGTGATGGTTCTGACTAGAGATATTTCGCAACTTGAAAGTCTGGCAGTCGAATTTGAATCTTTTGACCGAGTTATGAGTATAGAGATGTTTGAGCATTTTAAAAACTATGAATTGCTACTCTCTAAAATCTCCAATGTCCTAGCACCTGAAGGGAAGCTTTTTGTGCATATTTTTACTCATAAAGATTACTCCTACCCCTTTGAAGTAGAAGGCGAAGACAACTGGATGGGGAAATATTTTTTCACTGGCGGCCAAATGCCGGCCCACAATCTTCTCTACTCATTTCAAAAGGACCTCTATTTGCAGCAGTCTTGGGTTTGGGATGGTGTACATTATCAAAAGACATCTGAGGATTGGCTTAAAAACATGGACAATCACAGCGAAGCGATTATGACCATTTTTAAAAAAACTTATGGAGATGAAAGTAAAGAATGGTTTAATAGATGGCGAATTTTCTTCATGTCATGTGCTGAACTATTCGGCTACGAGAAGGGACAAGAATGGGCAGTATCACATTACCTATTTTCCAAAAAATGAAGTTCCTCACGTTAGTTTTAATTTTATTGCCACTTAATCTCTTTGCTCGTGAAGTTGAGGGAGTAAAAATAACGCCCACGATAAAATGCGAAGAGAAAGAGATTCCTCTGAGTGGAGCAGGAGTTAGGACCGCTACTTTTTTGAAAGTAAGAATCTTTGTTCTTGCTGTCTATGCACCTACCAAAATCAAAACAGGTAAAGGTGAAGAAATAGATCAACGCCCCCTATGTTTTGAAATGACCTATCTAAGGGCCTTTGACAACGAAGATGTAGATAAAGCTTGGGACTTTCAATTTAAAGAAAGTGCTGAGTACGAATACCCAGGTCTAAAGGAAGACATTATGGATATTAAAAAGTTTTTCGGAGAAATAAAAGGTGACCGGAAACAGAGTTTTTCATTAAGTGAAGAATCGACAAAGATTTATGAAAACGGAGTGCTGAAGGGCGAGATAAAAGGCAGGGATTTTCAGAAGAGCTTTCTTTCTATTTGGTTTGGCAAAAACCCTCCGACTAAACACTTACAAGAAGAGATCTTAAAAAATGAATAAGACGATGCTTGTAACTTTCATTTTCTTTTTATTTGGTTACATGGCCAACATGTTTTACATAAGTGTTCTTTACCACCGGGGACTTACTCATAAATCAATTCTAATCGGGCCAAAACTGATGAAATGGATTGGCCTCTCTGGTGCCTGGTTTACAGGCCTTGATCCAAAAATTTGGGCCTGCATGCATAGACTTCACCATATGCATTCAGATACAAAAGATGATCCACATAGCCCAAATCACTTAGGCGTAATGGGTGTT
>JBILYY010000178.1:0-5950 GCA_044377495.1 Bacteriovoracaceae bacterium
AACATCTCGAACCTGGAAGTCAAGCTCATTTGCGGCGAAGGTAGTGCCAGGGGAACTTGGTGTCAGAATAGCAAGATGCACCCTCTAATTATAAAAAAAAGCCCTCGAAAGAGGGCTTTTTTATTTTTAAACTCAATCATAAGACGATTGCCTGAATACTTAGTCATTTTTAAATATAATTATTTCCGCAGCAGCGTTTTTTTTATAAAAACAGTATTTCTTTGCCCCTATCGTGGTCCTACATTTCAATTGCTTGCTCTTTTTCTCACCGCTCCCTACAATTTATGTATGGAAAAAAAAATTCTACGCACCCAACTCTACACGTTGTTTATTCTTACAACGTTAAATCTTATCTACTTTTACTATCGCGATAACCTTCCTGATAACTATTATGAAATAGCTTATCAAAACCAATCCATTAATTTTTTCTCTTATTACTTCTTCAGTCTTCTCGCCAACTTCGGCTACTGGTGCGGAATTTGGGTTACAGTTTCTTTTGTAACTTTTGCAGTTCTTCATTCATTCGTTTTTAATAAAAAGAAAGATTTTAAAAATCAAATTGTGATTGCCACTCTTTTGCCTCTAACTCTTTTAGTATGTTACGTTGTACTGCCTGAGACTTTAGGCGAGGGACTTTTCTCTTTATTAAAAGAAAATGTTAGCTCCATGACAGTTCTTAGCTCTGTTTTAATACTGGGACTAAGTTTTTTCTATCTTGTTTCTGAGAAGAAGTTTTTTAAAACATGTCAGTTCGTTTGGAATAAAATTATAGCACTAGGCATATTAGTTAAAAATGCTGATTATTCTGCAATAAAGTCATTCGATGCTAAGAAATATTTCATAACTCTTAAACTCAACGCCGAAAAAATTGTTACGAAATTACGAAATCAGGAAGTTGCAAAGGCGCCTAATTCAACTAAGCTCAAAATTACGGGCTCACCTAAAATTACAGAAGTTCAAAGATCTGTTCCAATTGATGCTTTAGAAATATCTGGGCCTGTTGAAGAAATTCAAGAAGAAGAGACTGAAGAGGAAGACGAGACGGTTGAGGAAACTGAGGACGAATTTAATGATTCTCAAATTGATGAATCAGAAAATGAAGAAGCAGGTGAAAGTGATGAATTTGAAGATGTTGATAGTCCGTTTCAGGTTAAAAATCGAGCAGAGGAAAATACGTTTTTCGATAGTGATGAACTTATCAATTGTATCACTCAGAAAAATCAACTTAATCAATTCAAAGATCCCGATGATCAGTACTTTGAAAAGATCGCACGATCAATTGAAGATAAACTTAAAGAGTTTAATATTAACTCCCAAGTGATCAACGTTCTTAAGGGTCCAGTTGTTGATACCTTTGAGCTAGAACTTGGTGCTGGTGTAAAAGTTACTGGTGTAACTAATCGTACTGACGATCTTTCCCTTGCGCTTATGGGTGCACCAATTCGTATGGTCTATCCGATGAAAGGAAAATCAACAATAGGGATTGAAGTTCCTAGAAATCCACGAGACGTAATTTATCTGGATGAAGTTTTAAAATCTCCCATGTTTAACAATCCAAGTTATCGACTTCCTATCGCTATGGGGAAAGATGCTTATGGTGATCCTGCCGTCATTGATTTGGCTGCTACCCCCCATCTATTAGTGGCCGGTACAACTGGTGCTGGTAAATCTGTATTTATTAATACACTTCTCATTTCACTTATTATCAAGTTTTCTCCTAAGAAACTTCGCTTGATCATGCTTGACCCAAAACAGCTTGAGCTTGCTCTTTATCAACGTTTGCCCCACTTAATCATGCCGGTAGTAACAGATCCTCAGATTGCCTCGATTGCACTGATGTGGGCGATTGAAGAAATGGAAAGACGTTATACGCTTTTAAAAGATTTTGGTGTGAAGAACATCGATGGCTTTAACAAAAAAGTTAAAATTGCAGGCCCTGAGCTTACTTGCAAAATCAGTAAGTACTATCCAGATTCTGATACTGTAGATTTTGAATTACCATTTATTGTTATTGTAGTGGATGAATTTGCAGATCTGATGCTATCTAAATCTGGTAAAGCGATTGAAATGGCGATTTCAAAACTTGCTGCAAAAGCCCGAGCTTCAGGAATTCATATTGTTCTTGCAACTCAGCGTCCATCTACTGACATCATAACAGGTGTTATTAAAGCCAACTTTCCGACTCGAGTGGCATTCCGTGTGTTCACCAACATTGATTCCCGAGTTATTTTGGACGGAATGGGTGCTGAAAAACTACTAGGAAAAGGCGACATGCTCTTCAAGCAAGGTATCGATATCCTTCGTATGCACTCGGCCTATGTTCATGAGGATGAGATTGAAGCCTTAGTTGATAAGTTAGCAACCTTGCCTTCTCAATTTAATACTGAAGCAATGGAGTTCATTCAGAATAATGGAGTGGCCGACGATGACGTTGAGGGTATTACTTCCGATGGTGAAGGTGGTCCGCTAAAGGACGAGAAATACACAGATGCAGTCCGTTGTGTTGCCATGCATAGAGTTGCAAGCGCATCATTTCTACAGAGACGTCTTGGTGTCGGTTATAATCGCGCTGCAAATTTGATTGAAGAAATGGAGCGTCATGGTGTCGTTGGGCCAGCTCAAGGCTCAAAAACTCGCAAGGTGTTGGTGCCTCCTCCGAATGATTCAATGCCTTGATTTCACCCCAATAATCTTGTCGTAAACGGGTCCATGTGTTATCTACATGTGACCCATTTTTACATCCCCATTAGGGGAAATCTAATCACTTCAACTGGTAGGTCCACTTAAACGTGGCAAGAAGTGATCTGATAAAAACCACCAGAGGAGATTTCTATGTCTAACAATTTGTCAGTCAAGCAATTGCTTGAAGCCGGAGCTCACTTCGGTCACCAAACACACAAGTGGAACCCAAAGATGAAAAAATACGTTTACGGTGAACGTAATGGTATCTACATCATCGATCTTCAACAAACTCTTCCTATGGCCGAAAAAGCTTATGAGTTTTTGAAGAAAACTTCTGCATCTGGTAAGTCAGTTCTTTTCGTAGGAACAAAAAGACAAGCTGCGGACATGGTTAAGAAAACTGCTGAGTCTTGCGGAGCTTTCCACGTAACTTCACGTTGGCTCGGCGGAATGCTTACAAATTACAAAACGATCGCTCTTTCAATCGATAAAATACGTAAAGTTGAAAAGATGAAAGAAAATGGTGATTACAAACTTCTTACTAAAAAAGAGCAATCTAACGTAGAAAAAGAAGTAGCTAAGCTTGAGAAAAACTTGGGTGGTATCAAGAATATGAGAAAGCTTCCAGGAGCTATCTTCATCATCGATCCAAACAATGAACACATTGCAGTTAAAGAAGCTAACGTTCTTGGTATTCCTGTTGTTGCTGTTACAGATACTAACTGTGACCCTACAGGAATCGAGTATGTTGTTCCTGGTAACGATGATGCTCTTAAATCAATCACTCTTTTCTTAGATTATTTCGCTAACGCTATTACTGAAGGCGGATCTAAAGCTCGTAAAGATGATGGTTCAGAAGACAACCGTGATATGGCGCTTGAGAATGAAATTCTTGCTAAATACTCGAAGGACATTGATCTTCAAGGTGCTGACGAGACTGAAGCTTAATTTAAAAATTTAAAGGATATTACCATGGCATATACAGCTACTGACGTAAAAAATCTTCGTGAAACAACTGGCGCAGGAATGATGGACTGTAAAAAAGCCCTTGATGAGTGCACAGGTGACGTTGCTAAAGCGGTTGATTATCTTCGTGCTAAAGGCCTTGCGGCTGCAGCTAAGAAGTCATCACGAATTGCAGCTGAGGGTGTAGTTATGGCCGTTGTTAAAGGCAAAACTGCAGCAGTTCTTGAAGTTAACATTGAAACAGATTTTGCTGCAAAAAATGAAGATTTCCAAAAGTTGTCTTCGACTGCAGTAAATGTTGCTGTTGATAATAAAGTTACAACAATCGCTGCTTTACTTGCATCGAAAACACCGGCCGGTGGAACTGTTCAAGATCTTATTTCTGAACTCACAATTAAGATCGGTGAAAAAATTGATATTCGCCGTTATGAGCTTATGACACTTACAGAAAACGGATTGATTGGTTCATACGTTCACTCTGGGAAAATTGGTGTTCTTTGCAAAGTTGAAACAGATAAAGACGTAAGCACTAACGAAACATTCAAAGATATGGTTAAAGATCTTTGTATGCAAATTGCTGCTGCAAATCCTCAGTTCCTTAACGGAGATCAAATCGACGAAACATTCAAAGCTAAAGAAGCTGAAATTTATGCTGCTCAATTAAAAGAGCAAGGTAAGCCAGAAGCGATGATTCCAAATATCGTTAAAGGTAAATTAGCAAAACTTGCTTCTGATGTTTGTCTTTATGAACAATCTTTTGTGAAAAATCCTGACATAACAGTCGGTAACTTAATTGAAACAACTGCTAAAGCAGTAGGTGCTTCAATTAAAGTAACCAAGTTTGTTAAATTCAATCTTGGTGAAGGTATACAGAAGAAAGAAGATGACTTCGCAGCAGAAGTTGCTCGATTGTCAGGACAAAATTAATTCCTGAAAAGATTTAAACAAGAGGGGACTTAGATAAGTCCCCTCTTTGTATTTAAAGGAGCCAATGAAATATAACCGCGTATTAATTAAACTTTCTGGTGAAGCACTTGCTGGCGATCAAGGCCATGGTATTTGCGGAGAGATTCTTACGAAAATTAGCTCTGAGATTGCAGCCCTCCAAAAAACAGGTTGTGAAATAGCTATTGTTGTTGGTGGAGGAAACATTCACCGTGGAGTTGCTGGTGCCACTTCAGGTATGGACCGCGCAACTTCAGATTACATGGGCATGATGGCAACTGTGATTAACTCACTTGCTCTTCAAGATGCTCTTGAAAGAAAAAATGTCTACACGAGAGTTCTTTCTGCTATTGCCATGCAGGAAGTAGCTGAGCCTTATATTCGCAGACGGGCCGTTCGCCACCTTGAAAAAAAACGAGTGGTGATTTTCGCGGCTGGCACAGGTAACCCTTACTTCACAACAGATACTACAGCAGCTCTTCGTGCTAATGAAATTCATGCTGATCTTATTATGAAGGCTACAAAAGTCGATGGGATCTACGATAAAGATCCTATGAAATTTAAAGATGCTAAAAAGTTTGATGAACTTTCATATATTGAAGTTCTTAATAAAGAAATAAAAGTGATGGACTCAACTGCCATTACACTTTGCATGGATAACAACATGGACATTATTGTTTTCAATATGTTCGAAGAAGGCAATATAGCCAAAGTTGTTAATGGCGAGAAAATCGGAACACTTGTAACAAAGAAAATGTAAGGAGAACCAGGTATGATAAAAGAGCTAAAACCTATTCTTGATGATCATATGAACAAAGCGATAAAGTCGCTTCAAAACCAAATGACGAAAGTGAGAACTGGTCGTGCAACGGCTTCAGTTTTAGACGGAATCATGGCCGACTATTATGGGACTCCAACTCCGATTAAAAACATGGGCCAGATTTCTACTCCGGAAGCTCGTCTTCTACAAATTCAGCCATTTGATAAAACTCTTATCGGCTCTATTGAAAAGGCGATCCTTGGAGCTAATCTTGGGCTTACACCAGGCAATGATGGAAACATTATCCGTATTTCTTTCCCTACGTTGACTGAAGATAAGCGTAAAGCTTTCGTAAAAGATGTTAAGAAGTTAGGAGAAGATGCCAAAGTAGCAATTCGCAACGTTCGCCGCGAGCAAAATGATAAAGTTAAAGCTAGCGAGAAAGATAAAAAAATATCAGAAGATGAATCTAAGAAAATCCAAGAGGAAATTCAGAAGATCACCGACAACTTCATTAAAGATGTTGATAAAATCGTTGATGCTAAAGAAAAAGAACTTTTGACAGTCTAATATGTCACAAATTAAACATGTCGCTAT
>JBILYY010000179.1:0-5949 GCA_044377495.1 Bacteriovoracaceae bacterium
TGATTACGTGGACAAGATTCTTCTTGAGGCACATGTCTTTTTAACTCCCGGAATGATTTTTGGATCTAATGGAAACAGATTTATTCGTGCCTCCTTATGT
This sequence comes from Bacteriovoracaceae bacterium, assembly GCA_044377495.1. Lineage (GTDB taxonomy): Bacteria > Bdellovibrionota > Bacteriovoracia > Bacteriovoracales > Bacteriovoracaceae > Peredibacter. The sequence continues at coordinate 101 of JBILYY010000179.1, forward strand.
GCACCAGTTGAAACTCTGGTTAAAGCAAAAGCAAGAATTCGGGAGTTTTTGAAATGAAATTAGCTGTCGTTGGTTTAGGTCTCATTGGTGGTTCCATGGCGCTTGATCTCAAAGCGCGTAATTTTGTATCTGAAGTATTAGGTGTAGATCAAAATGAAACACATGCTAAGGACGCCCTGAAACTTGGACTTGTAGACCGAATTACAACTTTAGAAAATGCATGCAATGAAGCCGATCTTATTATTCTTGCTACTCCGGTGAATATTTTAAGTTCACTCTTACCAAAAGTTTTGGACCTCATTCAACCTTACGGCACAGTCACAGATGTGGGATCAACTAAGGCCAAAATAACCGAATCAATTAAAAATCATCCCAAAAGGAAACAATTTGTTCCTTCGCATCCTATGGCCGGAACAGAATTTTCAGGACCTCAAGCCGCTCACCAAGGTCTATTTAAAGATAAAGCGACTATTATTTGTGATTCAAATGATTCAGGCGCAGAACATTTGCAAAAAGTTATTGAGATGTATCAACAGTTAGAGATGAGAGTTTTATATATGAACTCAAAGGAGCATGATCTACATGCGGCCTATGTGAGTCATCTTTCGCACATAAGCTCCTTTGTTCTGGCCAATACCGTGCTGGATAAAGAGAAAAACGTAAATGCCATTTTTGACCTTGCCAGTGCAGGGTTTGAATCAACTGTGCGATTAGCGAAAAGTTCTCCAGACATGTGGGCGCCAATTTTTGAACAAAATCATGACCATATTGTTGAAGCGTTAGGTGCTTATATTGATCATTTAAAACTTTTTCATCAAACTCTTGTTGCTAAAGATTACACTTCTACGAAAGCGTTAATGACTCAATCAAATGAAATAAAAAGAGTCTTGGAAAAAATTCAAAACAAAAATATTAAAAAATAAGGAAATAATATGACGACTCAATTGTGGACGCCGGATAGCTGGAGAACGAAAACAAAGCACCAGATACCGACCTATCAGAATGAAGCCAAACTGAAAGAAGTTGAGGCTACACTTTCACAATATCCTCCTCTCGTTTTTGCAGGAGAAGCAAGACAATTAAAATCAAGACTCGCTCAGGTTTCAGAAGGTAAATCATTTTTGCTCCAGGGCGGGGACTGTGCCGAAAGTTTTGGTGAATTTCGCTCAAATACTATACGTGATAATTTTCGCATTCTTTTACAAATGGCCGTCGTTCTCACTTTTGGAGAAAAAAAACCAATTGTAAAAGTAGGGCGTGTGGCCGGTCAATTTGCTAAACCTCGTTCAAGTGATAGTGAAATCCGAGATGGAGTGACTCTACCCTCATATCGAGGCGACATCATTAATGGTTTTAATTTTGATGCAATCTCGAGAGAACCAGATCCAGAAAGAATGATTCGTGCCTACGTTCAGGCAGCATCAACTCTAAATCTTTTGCGCGCTTTTGCCCAAGGTGGTTATGCCGATTTGAACCAAGTTCACGCTTGGAATTTAGATTTTGTTAAAAAAAGTTCTCAGGCGGCCATGTACGAATCCATTGCTAAGCGCTTAGATGATGCTTTGACTTTCATGTCAGCATTGGGAATTAACAACGTAACAGCTCCACAAATTCGAGAAAGTGAATTTTATACTTCTCACGAAGCTCTGCTTTTATATTATGAGCAGGCCTTGACTAGACGAGACAGTACCACCGCCCGAACTCAGGACGGTTATGAAGGGGATTGGTATGATTGCTCCGGCCACATGCTGTGGATTGGAGAAAGGACTCGTCAGCCGGATGGAGGACATGTTGAATTTCTTCGGGGAGTTAAAAATCCGATTGGCCTAAAATGTGGTCCGACCATGACTGCTGATGAACTGATGGTATTGGTGGATAAATTGAATCCCGATAACGAGGCCGGCCGCTTAACTTTAATTACCCGTATGGGACATGAGCAGGTAGAGAAAAAACTTATCCCGCTTATTCGAAAAATTAAAACCGAAGGCCGAAAAGTTGTTTGGTGCTGCGACCCTATGCATGGGAATACGATTACGACTTCCAACGGTTATAAAACTCGCCCCTTCCAAAGCATTCTCAATGAAGTGAAAGGTTTCAACCAAGTTCACTCAGCTGAGGGTACCTATGCAGGTGGAGTCCACTTTGAGCTTACTGGTAAAGACGTAATTGAGTGTCTAGGTGGAGGTCAGGAAATTACCCACGAAACGTTGGCCTTGGGGTCATATGAGACTCTTTGTGATCCACGGTTAAATGCGACTCAGGCGTTGGAGTTGGCCTTTCAGTTGTGTAAGGCTTAGAAGCCAGTTCGGACCCATCGGTACTCCGAACTGGTTTTAGAAAAGTTGATTATATTGTCGCGATTATTTTTTTGCTGGGACTTTCGAGGCACCACCATTGAAATTCCAAGTTGCAGTCCCAGTCCAAGTACAAGACCCACTGTTTGATTGCGAAGGAGTATAAACGCCATCTAAAGTCTCTTCACAATATTTTTTACAGCCTTCTGCGTTTCCCTGACAGACCTGAGTTGTTTCTGTGTTTGCAGCGAAAGCGCTTAAAGAAACGAGGGTCAGAGCAAATAGAATTTTTTTCATATTTTTCCTTGAAATAAATTTACAATACTTCAATTGTAAGTAACTTGATCGTTAAAGGCAAAAAGCTTGAATATGGGAAAAAGATTGCCCACCAGAGAAAATGAATCAACCCTTCGCAGCATGAATAGTTTTAAGATTTTGTAGCTATTCCGTCCCACATTTCATTAAAATATCCCCTATGAAAGATCAAAAACCACGCATCCTCCTCGTTGAGAATATTCACCCTGTCGCTAAAGAAGCCCTTGAGAAAGAAGGCTTTCAGGTTGATTTGCTAACTCATGCTCCGACAGAGGATGAGCTCATTAAACTGCTTCCTGCTTATGGTGCTTTAGGGATTCGTTCGAAAACAGAAATAACAAAGAAAGTTTTAGATTCAATTAATAGCATCACTACTATTGGATGTTTTTGTATCGGAACTAACCAAGTCGATTTAGTAGCGGCAAAAAGACATGGTGTTGCCGTCTTTAATGCTCCTCACTCTAATACTCGAAGCGTAGCCGAATTAGTAATTGCAGAGATGATCGCCCTCTCTCGTCAACTCGGAGACCGCAATACCAAAGCTCACAGTGGTGAATGGGTAAAATCTGCTGAAGGCTCAAAAGAAGTACGTGGGAAGACTTTAGGAATTGTCGGATATGGGCACATTGGAAGCCAAGTAAGTGTTCTTGCCGAGGCAATGGGACTTAGAGTTTGTTTCTTTGATGCCATAAAAAAACTTCCATTAGGTAACGCTCAGATGGCCAGTAGCTTAGAGGAACTTTTACGAACTTCGGATTTTGTGACTTTGCATGTCCCAGAAATTCCGGAAACGATGAATATGATCGGTGAAAGAGAGTTCGCTCAGATGAAGAAGGGCAGTTACCTTATCAACGCAAGTCGTGGAACTGTGGTTGTGATTGAAGCACTCGTTGAGGCCCTAAAATCAAAACACATCGCTGGTTGTGCAGTGGACGTGTTTCCTGTTGAGCCATCTTCAAATAAAGAAAAATTTACTTCTCCTTTGCAGGGCTTAACGAATGTGATTTTAACTCCGCATATTGGAGGAAGTACTGAAGAAGCTCAGAAAAATATTGGAATTGAAGTTGCCGAGAGTTTTCGTAGGTTCTTAAAAATCGGATCTTCTTCAGGTGCAGTTAATTTTCCAAACGTAGATTTACCGGTCAAACAAGGAACCTCTCGTATTCTTAACGTTCACCGAAATGAGCCAGGGGTTCTAGGTGAGATTAACGGTATTATTTCTAAAGCTGGTGCAAACATTGAAGGTCAGTTTCTTTCTACAGATGATAAAATTGGCTATCTTGTAATGGATGTTCATTCATCACAAGCAGATCAGTTGGCAGGGGATATTAGTAAACTTAATCGTTCGATCCGGACTCGGGTTGTTTACTAGAGTTGTAGTAAATATAAGGTAGGGTGGTTACTAGCAGAACACCCATAATGATAAGGAAATATATTTTATATTTCCAGATATCGCCAAAACTTGAAACTAAAACTTCTTCAGGTTTATCTTTTTTATAAAAAATAGTGATGTCGGATCCGATGCTTTGGCAACCATCCTTGCAGCTGTATTTGGGAACGTAGGTGTAAACTTTTCCATTTACAGAGTAGTCTATGGCCGGAGAAAGACTCTTCTCTTGATAGCTTCCGGCCAGCTTATAAAATGTTTCAGTTTTGCCTTCCACGTGATGAGTCACTTTCGCAACCTGAGATTCGGCCGAATAAATAAACAGAATATCATTAAAAGACAATATGAGGAGTCCTGCAGATAAGGCAAATAAGTACAAGAATGCGAATTTCTTTAAATGCATAAAAACCTCAGGCCAAATTATACAATAACTAATATCATAGTATAACTATGTCTGCAAAAGCTAAGGCCCGCGACTTCCTCTTAATTGCCCCACAATTTAAACTAGGTCATCTGGTAACGGAAAGCTTTCATCCTCTTACCAAAAACCTATCCAAACTCGTTCATAAAGATGTTGGGGAAGCACTAGCATTACTCCAAACTGTGGATCGTGAAGCTTTACATGTAATGAAAGAAAAATCCGGAATGATCTGGCAGATGGCCCAAGATATCCAGGCAACACTTAAGGCCGGTAATAAAGTTTTCATGTGTGGTTGTGGTGCCACGGGACGACTATCGCTAGTGCTCGAGACTTTATTTCGCCAAAACCATCTCAGCACTGAGCAAGTTTTTTCTTTCATGGCCGGCGGGGACTTTGCCCTGATTAAGTCAGTGGAAAGTTTTGAAGATAAAGTTGAATATGGAGAAAGACAGCTCCTTGAGCTCGGTTTTGGGCCGAATGATTTATTACTTTCTCCAACTGAAGGTGGCGAAACTCCTTTTGTTATTGGAGCTACAAATCTTGCAGCCTCAATTTCAAAACGCTCACCCTATTTTTTATACTGTAATCCAGATGAACTTTTGATGCCAATTGAGCGTTCAAGAGAGGTTATTGAAAATCCCAAAATTCATAAAGTGAATTTGTCTGTTGGGCCAATGGCCATTTCAGGATCTACTCGTATGCAGGCCTCAACGGTACTCATGCTTGCTATCGGACTGGGGCTTCTCTATGAACATAAAGATCAAATCAGTTTCGAAACGTTCTATCAGGAATTTTTACATCGCTTAACAATGACTGATTACGACATTATGAAAGGGCTCACTGTTTTAGAGGCCAATCTTTATAAAGAGAAAAAGTTTCTAAACTACGTAGCAGATCCTCATCTGGCGATCAGTATCTTAACTGATACAACGGAAAGGTCACCGACATTTTCCTTACGTGGTTTTGAGAATCGACTTGAGCCTGGCAATAACCATTCTTTAAGTTATTTATTCATTCAGGATGCTGAAAATGCAGGACATGGTTGGAGCGAGCTTTTGTGGCGTAAACCAAGGCCAGTCGAGTGGTCGGAGCTTGACGGAAAAATAGGTCTTTTAAAATTACTCGGCTTTGATATTTCCAGGCAAGGACTCAAGTCTAGATCACAGGCAGTATCTTCGGTGAATTTTGAAGTTTCTTATGACAAAGGTAATATTCAATTCGTTTGTCAGGATGAGAAGGTAGAATTTTATTGGGGACAGGATCAGCTTTTTAATCACTTGATGGTGAAGATGCTACTGAACGCGCATTCAACACTTATCATGGGACTACTTGATCGTTATCAAGGCAATGTGATGACGTGGGTGAGATCAAGTAATAATAAACTGATTGACCGCTCAGCTCGCTATATCATTCATCTTCTTCAAGAAAATGG
>JBILYY010000068.1:0-16487 GCA_044377495.1 Bacteriovoracaceae bacterium
TCATCAATTTTTTGTTGAAAAAATATGGAATTTTTTGCATAATTACTTTTTTGATCTTTACTTACAAAACCCGTTTTCAAAATATCAAGAAACTCATCTTTATCATTATCGGTAGCTACTTCTGAATCTATTTTTAGTACATTGAGATCTGCTTTGCCAAATTCATCTGTTTTCCATAAACATTGTGCAATTCTATCACGTGTGCTCTTAGAATTGTCATCTTGCATATTATTAAATTTTGCATAAAATGCACGCAATAACAACATCAAAGTTGTTAAGCGTTGTTGGCCATCAATTACTTCTTTTTTATTATTTTCATTTTCAAAAGTTACTATGGAGCCTAAAAAATATTCTTCGTTTTTTTCAAATTTTTCATAATTATTATCTGGAAAAGCAAATGCAAAAATATCATCCCAAAGCGTTTGACATTGACTTTCTTCCCAAGCATAAGGTCTTTGATAATCTGGTATTAGAAAATCCGACTTTTTATCGGAGAAAAGCAACATTATAGTTTTTTGGTCAACATTAAGTTTAGACATATTTTTTAATTTTTATTTATTGGTCAAATTTTTACTATGAGTTTAGTTACACCTTAACACATAACTTGTTGATAACCGCCATAAGACGGGTTAGAGTGTAAAAACAAATATACATTAAAAAACGTAATTTATTAAAAATGAGCAGACAAAACTACCCAACAAACCGCTCCCGATGAAGGCCAAGACACCACTGCCAAAGATTGAAAAACATAACCTGACGATTGGAGCCATCAGGCAAAGAAAGCATTTGTGAATGAATGAAACGTGCATGACGGTAAAACTCTTCTTTTGGCATCGAGGAAAGAATGGATTTTATAACTGCTGGATTGAGATGATACATGACCTTTTGAAAAAAAGGGGGAATGTAATCATTGAAATCAAAGCGTTTGACATCATATACCCCATATTAAATCGCCTACAATTTTATTATTTTTATTCTTGAACACTAAAAGAATGAAATATGGAAAATCCTTTTGAAACAATCATGGAGCGTTTGGATAGAATTGAAAACGCTTTAAATCAAATTCTAAACAGTGACAAAAACGATAACGCACCTATCAAGGATCATTTAATGAATGTAAAGGAAGTGGCTGAATATTTATCGCTTTCAGTTGCTACAATCTATGGTAAATGCCATTCTAATGATATACCGAGAATCAAAAAAGGGAAACGATTATATTTCCTTAAAAGTGATATTGATGCATGGTTAGCAGAAAGCAAACAAAAAAGGAATGATGACATTCAAAAAATGGCACTAGATTACATCATTAAGAACCCATTGCACAGACGGAGATAATATGGTTTGCAAAGGCTGCAAAGTTTGTAATGTTTGCAAATGATTAAAAAAGGAAAAACAGCCTTGAGCCAGCGTTGGAAAAAAAGAGAGAAAATAGAATAATGAAACGTTTTGCTTCGGTTGAATGATTTTAGGATTGTGAATTTGTTGATTTACAAAGATCTTTCTCTCTTTTGTGTGCGCGAGCCGACTGCGAGTGAGCGTGAAGGTGGAAGTGGAGAATGAAGCTTCAGCGAATGGGAACGACCTATGCAGTATGCACAAAGGTTTGGCGGATTTTTTGAAGTTCGAAGAAAGGATTTTTACAAGTGTTGGAGTATTTGAAACGTAGGTACGGAGTGGAAAATACGACTACTCTTGACTTACGAGAATTTGAATAGGATAACGGATAAAAGTGCTTTGTGACTGTAGGAACGGAAGGAACAATGCACACTGGAAGGACACTCAAAAAATATGACAAACCTGCAGCCTGAGCGCTTTAGCAGGCGAGCCAAACACAAGCTGCGGTGACACCCCAATAAAAAGCCATTTATGCCTTGTAAGGGGTTTGGGGTGGCAGAATAGCAGCGACTGAGGTGCATGAAGAACCACCTAACAAAAACAAATGAATTGCCGAATTGAGGAATTCTGACGAAACGGCTAAATGAAAGGTATAAACAAGTACGGCACCCACTGGATGCCGCTTTGTATATGCTTGTTTATATGTTTTTGTTGGTGGGGTGATGAAAAACCGAAGACCACTTTTCCTATATCAAATTGTTAATTAGAAATGTATAATAAGGCTTAGATTGATAAGGCATTAAGGGTTCTAAAGTTGATTGATATTGTTGCAAATAAGCAGATAACTGTTGATTAAAATCTCCATTAATATAACTAAGTACACTTAAACCAAGCATTGCACTTTTAACATTCGTTGCATCAAAGGAAAAATCCATAATTCTATTATCGCCGATGTAGCAAGTAGCCAACCAGATATATTTGGGCAAACCTTTTTCCAGAAATGCCAATTTACATGTGTTATCTAAATTTGAACTTTTGACAAATGATTTAAAATTTTCGCTGAAATCTAATTTTATATCCCAAACCAAATCTGCAACATTAGAATTATTAAAAAACAAGGTCAAAATTAAATCTAAGCCTAAAGTTATGGATTCGATCGTCTCATATGAAATGCGAATTTTAGGAAATAGGGGAACAACAATACTGCTCACATAAGAAGGCTCATATGCACCCCGTGAATTTGACCAAGGTGTTTCTATTTCAAATTCATTGTTGAAGGATATACGAGCAAATGGCCCCCATTGATCATCATGAGCATATATCTTATCAATATTAGATGATAGCCAACTAATTTCTTGTTTCGGTGCGATATGGGATGGCGATTGTTTTTTGAAACCTGATACTGTAATGGCATGCAAACCATGTTGACCACCGTTCGGAACATGAATGACTAAAATGATTGGAATGCCAATAGAAGAATAAGCATTGATTATCTTTTTAGTGTAATCATTTGAGACTATTTTTAACTCAGGACTATTTTGAGTTGCATTAAGAACATAATTTTCTTGCTTTATTTCAGATACAAGACCTGAATTATAAATAGCTTGACAAATCTGTAATAAATTTAAGCCCGCATTTGGAAATAAACGACTACCATCTGAAGCCATTTCACCCGCATCTTTTGTAATTAAGCCAGGAGATTTAAGAATTGTATGAAAATCCAATGAAGCCTTATTTAACATTGACCAAATAGCAGTTGTTGCACAAGCCGCTAGAACACTGTCTTGCTCTTGGAAAGCTAATGAATTTATACTTAACTCTTTGCCAAAAAGATGTACTTTATATTTGCGTGTACCCCAAAAATTTCGTTCATCAAATGAATTGCTATTCGAGTATGTTCTTAAAACAGTAAAGCCAATTACAGTTGAGGGTATAGGTTTAACAACTATAAAACCTAGGTAAGAATCCCAAATTGAATTGGTGTCATGATCTGTTAATAATAGTTCTTTAAATTCTTGCTCAGAAAAACTTTGTTCAAAGAAATGAATTCTACTGCAAAACTTTGAATAATCAGTATGACAAGAAACATAATAATGAGTGAAGTCATCTAAGTAATCTTTACTTACATAATTATCCTCAACAAGAATTGTCTTAGAATTCAATCCGCTTACACCTAAATAATTCTTAAGATAAGCATAATGCCACTTTTTCAGAATATATTCAGAAGGAGTATAGTTATTAGTAAAACAATCAACTAAAGCTGCGTCTGAATAAGGTATGATATGCATGGTGCTTTTGAAACAAATGGAATTACAACTGAACAACCATTTTAAGTTTCTCTTGATCTACAGCACGATTGACAAAAATATCTTTCTGTTTTTGCTTTGTATCATTAATCATTTTTGACACGGCTCCTGACTTGGACTCTAATTTAAGTGGCTTAAGGGAAGAACCTGAAAGTAAAATTTTTGAAATATCCAACTTTGCCATAAAATATATTTTTACAATGATAGGTAATAATCCTTAAAGGGGTGCAAAGATAAGTGAAAAAAATTAACTAGCAATTGTTTGAAACATATAAGGATGAACGAATTAAAGAAAAATAATTATTAATATAAAGTTTTAGAATACCGTTATACTTCCTTATAATTGATCTTTAAAACATGGAAACCTGTAAACCAAGTGCTTTCTCATAACCATCAGGTAAGAAAAGTGGCTTGACGATAGACTTTCCTTCAGTATTTAAAGAATTTAATAAAGAACATAAGTCTGAATCTTCAGTAATTAAATAGGTAATTTTATTGAAGCTGCATTGACTTACAATTTTATAGTCGTCTTTAACTGATACACGACCTAAGGTATACCCTTTAAATTTTTCTTCAAAAAGTGAACTGATATGGTGACTGTCGGGAATATTAAAAGGTAAAGGTCGAAGATTGTTTAAGGGTAAATCTGAAATACTTTGTTTTATCGTAAATTCAGAAGTAACAATTGAAGATAAAATCATGGGGAATTTATTTTCAATGAAATATTGATAAAACGCCTTAGCCTTTGAATGATGCGTTCTGGTATCGTCCATCAGACTAATTAAATACGATGTGTCTAATAATACTGAATTATTCATTATCTGTTCTTAAATTTCTTACCCATTCTACATGATTCTCAACACTAGACCATGCGTTTCTACCTTTTTCAATTGACGCCAGTAATTCAGATTCATTAAATGCAGGATTGTAATCTTGAAAGCTAATGAATTTTGACTCTTTAAATTCTCCCGTTTTAATATTTTGCTTTGCTAAAACTCTTATTGAAGCTGGCTTGTAAACTCGATTTTCTGTTTCACTTTCTAAATCTTCTTTTTTGCAATCAATTGTAATATTATTCCCATCCTCAGTTTTCAAATGGATGTTAGGTTTGCTAGCACCACCTAAATCGGTAATAACTCCGTATAAAAAGATTTCTGATTCAACCCAAATATCAGTTTCAATTCTCTGAATATTACTTTCTGAGTTTATTTTTATGCCTTCAGATCCAAAGGGAATTATTTCAAATTCTAACCCAGGAATTAACTTTGTTTTAGATAACCAATCTTCAATAATTTTACCGCGCTTCTCATTGATTTCACTTAAATCATTTGTTGACTTTAAAGTGTCTAAATCAACTTTAAATACATTTAAAGTGGCAAGCGCAATTAATATTTTTATTTTTAAGGAACTTTTCTCAATAGAAACTACTAAATCTTCTTTTTTAACTTCTTGAATGGAGTTTAATAAGGAATCAATGTCTTTAGTGAACGAGCTAAGTAAATTCAACGAAATGTTATCAGGCGAGATTGGTTTATCCCCTTGCTTACCTCTAACAATAAATTCTATGTAACCACTTGAACTCATACATCAAATATAAACTAAATATCAAGTGAACAATAAATAGATCATAGAATAGAAGTTGAAAAGGAGAGAATATAAATCAAATGCATAAATAAAAATATGTTTAATGAGTTAATTAAATGTTGCAGAAACAAGATAAATAAACTGGTGACCCTAAAATTCTAATCCCTAAAAAACGTATCAATAAAGTTCAAAAACTTTCCAAGTATAGTATCACCAATGGTTGCACGTTGGAGGATTGATGGCTGGTCTTCTAGGATTTGGATTACTTCTTCTTTTTTCGGGGTGCGTTGAGTGAAGAGGTAATTTTCAGTTAACCTTTTAAGTTTGTCGGGATTTAGTTTTTCGTCCTGTGTGAATTTGTCGAAGGCTTTTTGTTTTTCTGCGTTCATGTAAGCAGAATACTCTTCTTCGATGTTTTCTTCAGCAATCAATGGTAAGTTTTCAATGATGAACTTTTCGATTAACTCGCGCTTTGAACGAAGTTTACTATCACCTGCAACGATATCAAGTATTTCTTTTTGTTTTTTGGCTTTTTCCTCTTCTGTAGTGGTTTTTAACTTGGCAAGGAGTCCGAGAATATAGGCGACAGTAATATCGTCTCTGTGGATCAATTCTAGTTCAAAATCTACTTCTTCTAAAATTGATGTTTTCTCTTTCTTTTGAATTGTTTTGTCATATAAATCGAGGTATTTGGATTTATAGTTTTCAAAACTTTGTTCATCCATTTTGATATCATCAAAAGTAAAATCAACGTAAGATGAAATAATGTTTTTTAAACGGATTACTTCTCTAAAGGATTTGATAAAATCTAATTCATCGTGTTCAGACTCGAGAATATCAACGGCCTCAAAAGTTGGAACTAATTCTAACAATTTTTTGTATGCTGTATCTATTTGCTTGACGTATTTGTCATACGGCTGCATGATGATGATTTCTTTTGCATCCTTGTTTGAAAATAAAGCAATGGCTTTGTCTGTGGCTTCTTTTAAATTTCTAAAGACTACAATGTTACCTTGGGATTTCTTTTCACCTAATATTCTATTTGTTCTGGAATAAGCTTGAATTAAACCATGGTATTTTAAGTTTTTATCTACAAATAAGGTATTTAATGCCTTGCTGTCAAAACCTGTTAAGAACATATTCACTACAACCAATAAATCTACTTGCTTGTTTCTTACTCGCTTTGCAATGTCTTTGTAGTAATTGTAAAATGACTGGCTATCTTTTGTTGTGTATTTTGTTCCGAATGTTTTATTGTAATCTAAAATGTATTCCTCTAATTTATCTCTTTTATGCACTGCTTGATATTCTTCCTTTGGATCGGCAACATCATTGAAATCTTTATCATCATAATCGGATTCAATTTCAATCATGTCATCATTGGCACCATAACTGAAAATAGTAGCAATATTTAGATTGTGTTTCCCTTCTGATTTTAAGCGATTCAAGACATCTACATACTTTATTAAACTATTAACACTACTCACACAGAACATGGCCGTAAACTCTTTGTTGTGCGTTTTGATGGGATGCTGTTGAATGATATAATTTGATATTTTCTCTATTCGTTGCTCACTCTCCATCAACTCTTGTGTGTCGATAGCTTCTACTTCGATGTCGATTTCATTTTGAGAGTTTTCCTTTTCACGGTATTTTCCGACGTATTCTACTGAGAATTTTAAAACGTTTTCGTCTTTTATAGCATCTGTAATTACGTATTTGTGTAATTGCTCACCAAATAAACTTGCAGTAGTTTGATTCAGTTTTGTTTTTGATAATGCGTTCTCTACAAAGATTGGCGTTCCTGTAAATCCGAACATTTGATAGTTTGTAAAATACTGCGTTATCTTCTTATGTGTATCACCAAATTGACTTCTGTGGCACTCATCGAAAATGAAAACAATCTTTTTATCTTTTAGATTGTTCATTGTGCGCAAATGATGCTCTTTGGTAATTGCGTTGTATAATTTTTGAATTGTTGTAACAATCAATTTATTGTTAGCATCATCGAATTGACTTACAAGTGTACTAGTGTTGTTTGTCATATCAATACAATCGGGTTTGAATGCATTGAATTCTTTAGCCGTTTGGTAATCTAAATCTTGTCTATCTACACAGAAAACAACCTTGTCAACTTTTGGTAATTGGGAAAGTATTTGACTTGCCTTGAAAGAAGTTAATGTTTTTCCAGATCCTGTTGTGTGCCAGATATATCCGTTTTTATTTGAATTTTTAACTCTATCAATGATTTTTTCTACAGCGTTGAATTGATATGGACGAAGAACCATTAGTAGTTTATCCGTATCGTGCAAAACGATGTACTTGGTTATCATTTTGGAAAGATGGCAACGCTCCAAAAATGTGTTTGCAAAATCATCTAGTTTCGAAATACGATTATTGTTATCATCCGTCCAATAAAATGTTTGCTTAAAGTCTGGCTTTTTGTTACCGAAGTTGCTATAATATTTGGTATTGACACCGTTTGAAATAACGAAGACTTGAACGAAGTTGAATAAACCAGTATTAGCTCCGAATGAATGTTTTTGATATCGAATTATTTGATTGTATGCTTCCTTTAATTCTAACCCAGTTTTCTTTAATTCGATTTGAACTAAGGGTAAACCGTTAATCAGAATAGTTACATCGTAGCGATTCTTATATGATCCTTCATTTGAAATTTGATGTGTTACTTGGTATTCATTTTGACACCAAAAATCCATATTAATGAACTCAATATATACTAATTCATTGTTATCATTTCTGAAAGAAAATTTATCTCTTAAAAGCAAAGCCTTTTCAAAAACGTTATTTGATTTTGTTAGGTGATTTAGGATTTGCTTAAAATCATTATCTGAAAACTTTTTGTTGTTGTGTTTTTCCAACTGTGCTTTTAGGTTGGAAAGCAATTCATTTTCATCTTTGATGATGATTTTATCGTAACCGTTTGATGACAACTGACGGATTAATTGTTCTTCAAGTATTTGCTCGGATTGAGTTGTCATGGTAATTTTGTAGAAAGTATAAAAACTATTTATTGGAAGAAGATTTACCTTCAAGGAATCCTTTAATGTAATTATGAAGAATAATATAATCAAGACTTACAGCGCTGCATACAGATTTTTCAATATGAAAAACTGGAATTTTTTCTGATTCATTTGTGTAATAATATTCATCAAATTCTTCAATTAATTTGTGTGTTCTCAAATCAATGCTGAAATAATAGTAGTACAAAACTACCAAGGTGTCAGGTAAAAGGTTTTCAAGATTGTTTATAAGATCATCTTGAAAAATACCATAGAAAGCAATATCATGTTCGAATCTTAACGCAGAATAATTTAATACAACTCGATTCCATAAAACATGACTGTTATCTGGGAGCATTTTAACTAATGATTTATACTCATTGGTTTCTCTTAGCGGACAATCCAGAACTTCATTGGGTTGAATGAATGGAATTACATGTTTTAAAAAATCTTCAAAAGCTTCATCTGTTAAATTCATTATGATTTTTTTAGGAATTAGTAAAAATAAAAATTAACAAAACATACCTTGCAACAAACCTTTCTTATACTCTTTTGTATCTTCAATTTGTTGGTGTACCAGATTTATTTTTTTATCGATAGTAGAAAGGAAAGAAGCGATTTTGGTTTGTTCTTCAATATCAATTGATAAGATCAAATTAAACTTTAATAAATCTTTTTTCTGAATATTTGGTAATCCAGAGCCTACTCTCAATTTCATGATTTCATCTTGATAATATTTAAGGGCCTGAAAGAGAAAGATGTTATCGAATGAATCATCTTTTAAATCAATAGTATAACAATGTCCGCCGCACCAAAATTTAGTAGTAATAAAATTAACATAACCACAAGAATTACCACCTTCACTTATAATTATTGAATTTTCTAACCTATTGTATTCAAAAGTATATCCAGAAGGTTCAATACCTCCACTTATACATGGATATAAACCTGATTCAGTTAATGTATCTTTATTCAACTGAGAACCTTTTTTTACATCACATATCTCCCCCAAACTCTTCTCCTCCCATTTCTCAAAATCTTCCCCATTCTCATTCTTAAACTGAATTTCTTGCGAGAAAATCTTTTGCATCATGCCTTTTTTGTATTCTTCTAAGTCTGCTTTTTTCTCTTTGAGTAAGTTTAGTTTTTCATCAACTGCTGAAAGGAAAGCAGCAATTTTGTTTTGTTCTTGAAGGGAAGGATAATTAAAATAGGTCTCAGAAACAGCACTCCAATCCGCTCTTGGCATTTTTGAGCCAGTTGATTGATTTGCAATATCAATAAATCTTTCACTTTCTACAATTCTAAACAGAAATTTATTAGAAATGATCTTGGAGGATAACACCCAAATTTCCGAAGAACAAACTCCTTCAAATGGTGCTAATACATGTTTTCGAAGATATGGGCGTAACTTACCAAACAAGACATCCTCTTGCTTGAATTTATTTTTAATACTCGCTAATCCTAAACTATCAGAATAACCAATTATTCGGCCAGTTTCTTGCTCAATGTGTTCAAGCTCTATGCATTTTTGTGATATTTTCTCTTTTTCAGGATTGTATTTTCCAGATTTATTATTTGCGATAACTCCAAATTTTTCTTTTATCCATTCCTCCTTAAACTCAGGAAATCTTAATTTTGGTTGTAACTTTCCCATTTCAAAAAGGAGTTTTAATATTCAACTCTTTACAGAAACCAGCCAAAACACTATCTACTTCCTTCATTTTAGAGTCAATGTCTTGTATTCTATCTGCAACAACATTAACGTCTATTGAAACGGCGTCTTCAAATGTATTCACATAGCGCGGAATATTAAGATTGTAATCATTCGCTTTTACCTCTTCAAGTGTTGCAATGTTAGAGTATTTCTCAATGACTTCACGAGAGTTATAGGTATTTATAATTTTCTCAATGTGGGTATCAAGTAGAATGTTTTGATTTTTTTCCTTTACAAAATCGTTGCTTGCATCAATGAACAAAATATCTTCTGGGTTTTCACGGCAAATTTTGAATACCAAAATACTGGTTGCAATTGTAGTGCCGTAAAATAAATTGGATGGTAACCCAATAACAGCATCAATGTAGTTTCTGTCCTCTATTAAAAATTTACGAATATGACCTTCTGCTGCACCACGGAATAAAACACCATGCGGAGCAATACACGCCATAATTCCGTTATCATCTAAATGATGAATCATGTGTTGGATGAAAGCAAAATCTGCTTTAGTTCCAGGAGCCAAACGGCCATATTGTGAAAAACGATCATCATTACTAAATAAAGCATTTGCAGACCAATTGGCTGAAAATGGTGGATTGGCTACAATTGCCTCAAACTTCATGTCCTCATGTTGTGGACGTTCTAATGTGTCTTCGTTTTTAATATCGAATTTGTGGTAATTTACATCGTGCAGAATCATGTTCATTCGCGCCAAATTGTAAGTTGTACGGTTCATTTCTTGACCATAGAAATGTCCTACTTCTTCCACTTCTCTTGCAACACGTAACAATAATGAACCTGAGCCACACGTAGGATCATATACAGATTTCAATTTGCTTTTGCGTGTAGTAACGATTTTTGCTAGAATTGAAGAGACTTGCTGTGGTGTGTAAAATTCACCCGCTTTTTGACCTGCACCTTCTGCAAACTTTGCTATTAAGTATTCATAGGCATCACCCAGAACATCACCTTCTGTATTTTCAAGGTCGAAATCAATTTCATTTAGGGATGTAAGGATTTTTACAATTACATCATTTCTATCTTTTGCCGTACGACCAATTTTTGTAGAATTGAGGTCCATGTCATAAAACAGGTTGTCAAAATCGTCTTGACTATCTGAACCCATTGTACTTTTCTCAATGCTCTTTAAAACATTATCTAAATCTTCCAAAATGAAAGTACTTTGAATTTGTTCATCATCATCTTCGTTGATTACTTTGGCATTTCCTTTTTTAGCCAAATTACCAAATAACTCAGATGGTTTTAAAAAGTAGCCAAGGGCATCAACAGTTGCTTTTTTCAATTCTGTTAGAATCAATTTACCATGTTCAGAATTTTCATCAATATCAGCAAACAAAAGACCGTCAGTTTTTAAAAACTCGTTAGCTTTTTTCTCTAACTTTTCAGAGAGATATTTATAGAAGATGAAACCAAGGATGTAATCTTGAAATTGATTTGCACTAATCTTTCCTCTTAATATATTGGCAATTGCCCAAAGTTGCTGTTCGAGTTGTTTTTTTTGTTCTTCTGACATTGTATTTGTTAATCGTGTTTTGGTGTAAATATAGGTAACAAGGTCGTAATCTATTTATGTTTATCATTTACTTATCAATCCTTGTTTCTTAATATCTGTTGTTCTAACTGTTTCCCTTATATATCCCTTTCTTTATGTTCCTAGTTTATGACGCTTTCTGATAGAGATTTTAGGTAAAACAAGGTCAATTAACTGCAAAACAACCTTGCCATTTAATTTGCGAAGGTTCTGAGGAGCATCGCAGTATTTAATGAGTAAATTTATATCTGCATCCGAATAAGTAGTGTCAAAGTCCTTTTTAACAAGGATATAACCTGCTTTCGCTGCAGCAATTTTAAGAGTTGAAGCTTTTGATTTGGAAATATTGTGAAGGGCTTCGATACCAGTTGTGGCGATTGGTGCGAATTGTTTAGAATAGTTGAAGGAAGGAGAGAGAAAATGATAGGCACGTCCCTTTATTCGTACGCTTTTCTCTCTCTTTACCTTCCTCCAAAAGTCTTTATGTTGGTATGCGAATATTGAAGCTCCAACATGGGCTCTTATGTTGTTAATTTCTTTTAAAGTACATTCTATGCTTGCTCTTGATTCCCAATCGTATTTGATGCGTAATCGGTCAAAAGAAGTGATTAAATAGAATCCAGTTTTTTCATTCAACCTTAACCATTCCCATTCTAACAATGTATCAATGTGTTTTTGTATCGGACGAACATCTGAATAATTCATCATTGATGCAATGGCCTGTAATTCTAAAGTGCTGAATTTTAATTTTCCAGATTTATAAAGCCATTTTAAAAACAAGAAGAATTGAAAAACTTGTTCCTGGTTCTGCTGTGCCACCCAAATACACATTGGGATCGGCACAAGCATATAATCAATTATTTTTTTTTTGAAGAACCAGTATAGCTTTCTTGAAGGAATGCATCCACATCAGATGCTTTGTAATAGATTTTAGCTCCAATTTGGGAAAATGGCAGCTTATTACTATCACGATAATGTTGCAATGTTCTTTTACTTATATGCAATAACTCGCATACATCTTGGTTGTCCATCCACACATCTGATAAAGGTGTTGTGTCTTTTTGTTGATTCAACTTAGTGTTGATCGCTTCCAGTTGGTGAACAATTTTCTGAAAAGCATCTGATTCAATTGTAATTACTTGCATAGCACTGATTATTTATTGTTTATAGTGCTAAATTCCTCTAATTGCAATCGATTAATATTGAGATATTGAGTTGAGATTGAATAATCTCAATGTTCTCAATGTATTTTATTGTAAAAGAGAGAAAGCCTTATCGATTTCATCTTGATCTTTTGGGTAATCTATTTTACTCGCTGATAGGTTTTGTCCTTTTAATGGATTACCATTCTTCGTATAGAAGAGTTGAGATTTCTCAATGTTCTGAAATGTTAATTTAGTGAAGTAGGGTTTCAATTTATTGAATATGTAAGACAATTGAGTCGTTTCGCAGTTGAAGTAGATGTGAGGTAAATCATCATTAATCTCTTTTGCCGTTAGCACTTGCAACAAATCAGCCGCACTTGTGTGCTGTTCGTTCAATAAAACTATTTTATGATTCAATGTGGTAATGAATGAAAGCAGTTTGGTGCTATCCTTTTGCTTATATCCAAATGAAAGTACTGTTTTTTCGGGTAATGCATTTTGTATACGAGGTGCATTCAAAGCAGGAATGAAATGAACATCTTTTGTTGACGAAATGAAATCGGCTTCTAATTCAAGATATTCTTTGAACATTGTTGTATACCCACTTTCAAACTTTTCGTTGTACCTTTTTGTTAAGGCCTTATTCTTCAGTTCTCTTTGTCGCAAGTCTTTCAATCGGGATTGAATGAAAAGCACCTTATTCCCAGATTCACAATCCTCCAAGTATTCCAATAAACGTTCAATACACTCAATAAAAATCTCATGCATTTGCTCTTTAATATTTTGCGACACAAAATCCATTGGTAAAGCATATTGCATCATATCTGACATAGCAGTTGAATAAATATTGGAAAGTTTATCGTGTAAATCATTATCCAGTACCATTGTTGCAGCTAGGTAATTTACTTCATGTGGGTTGAAATCATCATCACTATTTGGATAGTTAATTCTGATAGAACCAGAAATTGATCTGCATGCTGCAAGGAAATTTATTAAACGGAAATAAAGATTGGCAGCTCTTACAAGTGCATTCTCGTGTTCTACAAGATCAAAGAAAATAGCGTTGATTTGAAATATTTGGTGTGCATTTTCACGGTGTATAGTTGCAAAGTACTGTTTCTCATGCTCTTCTAAATCATTGAACTCATGTCGGATTCCTTCTAAAGCACTTATATATTGTTGTTCTGCTTCTTTATCCGAAAGGTTAGGAAGATCTATTGAATCTTCAAATTCTTCAATGGTTTTATCAGCCTCAGCTTCTGCTTTTTTTAAAATATCATCAACGATTTGGTGATAGTCTGGATAGATGAATGGCATCATTAATTGTTGTCCGTTAACTACCTTTTCTATCCATTGCATTATTTGTGCAATCGTATAAAAAATGATTGGAGATTCTGAAAACGGTTTTATTTTTCCTGCTTCATCTAATAATTTCCTTGATTTCTCAATGTATTCAGGTGTGATTCTTTTCCAGGATAAATCCTTGTCTTGGAAAGTATGGAAATCATTTAAAGCATTGGTATTATCCAGTAAATTGAAATTATATTCGGATAAGAATGACAACTTTTTAAGTTCTTTAATTAATGCAGCAGGTGTATCAAACTCCTTTTCTTTAATGCTGCTTTCATATTGGTCAAGATCTCTTGAAAGAATTGCTATGGCATCAGGGTTGTTTGATAGAGCGGTTTGCGCAGTATTGATAATCATACAAGTTTCACAAGAAATCATCAAGACTATTTTATTTGCTTGCCATAAGCGAATCTTGTCTCCATCCTGTTTATCACCTATGTGCCAGAAATAATCTAACTCAGTAAAAATTGGGTCTTTCTTGCCTGCTAAAAAATCTTCGTAAGTATAATTTGGAATTGAAGTTCTGATTTCGAGAAGTTCATCTACAATGAGTGCGGATAAGCGACCTGCATAAACTGCTTTATTAATATCCTCTGAATCATCAACATTCAAAATAGTTGTTCTGGACGCAAACATTTTTAAAAGCCAATCTTCGTTTGTAGCACTTCCGACATAAGCGGACAGTTGCACATCTTCATTCAACTTGGCAATCTTGTCTTTTTCGCTTTTTAAAAACTTGATTTTATCAAATGTGGATTTATCTTTTAAAACGGGAGCAATAGACTTGTTATATTTTTCTTCTGCACGTTTTTGTGCATCTTTAAAGATGGCCAAGAATTTATCCTTGACCATCTTATCTATTGTTTGATTAATGTTAATTCCTCTCATTATAAACAAATATAACCAAATATCAATGGGATTAAGCGAACATCTGTCTCAAGCCCTCAACATCTTTACTGACTTTTGTTTCCAGCACTTTAGCATATATTTGAGTAGTTTGAATTTTCTTGTGTCCGAGCAATTTAGAAACCGTTTCTATTGGAATATTATTCCCTAGTGTAACCGTTGTTGCATAGGTGTGACGAGCTAAATGAGAGTGAATGTTTTTATCAATTTCACAAATTGTTGCCAACTCTTTTAAATATGCATTCATCTTTTGATTAGATGGAACAGGCAACAGTTTCTTTTTCACCTGGCAAATTAAATTACTTTGGTATTTTGAAATAATTTGTTCTGTAATTGGGAATAACGGAACACGGCATTCAGTTCCAGTTTTGGTTCTTTCAATGAATAGCCATTTATGGCCATCAATTCCTATTTGAATATCGCTTTGTTCTAGTGCTGCTAAATCAGAATAGGCAAGACCTGTATAACATTGGAATAAGAATAAATCACGGATTAAATCAAGGCGTTCAATCTTGATTTCTTTTTCTGCCATTCTTTCTAACTCTACTTTTGTCAAACAATCTCTTTTTACTTCTTTAGTAGAAATAGTATAATTGGAGAATGGATCCTTTCTAATATAATCATTTGCAAGTGCTGAATTTACAATCTTCTTTAATGCTTTCACATGCTTCATTGCTGAGTTATGTTGACATCCGATATTTGATTTTAGGTATTGTTCAAAGCGTGTAACGAATAAATGGTTTAACTCATTCATGTAAATATCATGGGAGTTGTATTGTAATAGAATAAAATTCGTAAGATGTTTAAGGGCTGCTTTGTAACGTTGAAGGGTTAAAGGGGAGTAGTCTTTATTAATCAATTGCTCCATGTTTGTGTTGTGCTCCTCGAACAATTCAAGTAACTGCCATTGCTTTTCTCCAACTCCTAAAAATGCTTGTGAAAGGGTTTTGGCGTCGATAACCTTTCCGCGTTCTTGCATGGTTTGTTGATGGGTGTAGAGTTGTCCGCGAACACTATCTAAATAATCATTGAGTGCTTTAGCTTCGTCACTAGATCCTTTGCACTTGTTTCTTGTCGTGTCCCAAAGTACTGGACGAATACTTCGTTTAATAGAAAGTTCTGTGGACTTGCCGTTAACAGTAATACGGAGGTAAATTGGTGCTTCTCCATTACGTAGTGTTTTACCACGTTTGATAAAGTACAAAATACTAAAGGTTGTGCGTTTCATGTTCTTCATTTTTGAAAGGTTAAACTTACTGCAACCTATTCATTGTATGAAATGTAAAACACAGCAAAACAGTGCAATAGAGTCGTAATCGTGGGACTAAATTTTGAATTTAAAAAGTCCTACGATTTAGACATTTGCAAAACGTTGAAAAATGAGTAATTTGAAAACGGGGTATAACAAAAAAGCCCCACAAATGTGAGGCTTTCTTTAATTTACGCTTATTTTTAACGTATCTAGCGGTCTGGACGGGACTCGAACCCGCGACCCCATGCGTGACAGGCATGTATTCTAACCAACTGAACTACCAAACCAATTTTTTAACCGTCAATCGACGGTCCTCA
>JBILYY010000069.1:0-16431 GCA_044377495.1 Bacteriovoracaceae bacterium
GAAGGCTCATCGATCATTTGGGCAGGATTATTGCCAGTTTTAAACCACGTTTTAGGTATAAAAAAATCTCGAGACCCTCTTTCTGCCCACTCGTAATCCTTAATTTCTACTTTGTAACGGCTGGAGTATATTTTCATATTAGTATTAAAATAAGTCGTGAAAGAGTTGCTGGCATAGAGTCTGAATTTCCATTTGTCGGAAGCGACAGGCTTTGCACAGCTGGAAGCATTTACCTGGATACCTTTATCCAGTGCTTGAAAGCTGTCTTTAACTTCAACTTTTAGAAACTCGTCACAAAATCCTTGGTCTAAAATAATAAGATCTTTCGGAATATCTTTACCTTGGCAGATGCTTGCAATATCCGCCTTCACCTGAGCAAAAGCTGAGATTGAAAGAAGAGAGATTATTAAAGATAGACCAATTTGAACTTTCATAAATACTCCCATATGGGGTATTTAGAGCAAGTTCAAGGCCATCTTTCGGGATGTAGACCCTTGTATCTTGATTGAGGTACCGTGAATTTATTATTCGCACTGTATAGAAGTTGGACAGTTTAGACTTCGGGAGCTTTCTTCTTATGGTTCTTAGGATTATAGATCATAAACTTCATGCCAACACTATTTCCCATAAAGCCTAAGTTATACTTCTGAGTCCCATCAAGGAAGCCATGTTCCTGATGATACATGGAGAGTTTGTTTTCGTAGAAGACTCCAAATCTTTCTTTCGGTGTATTGATTTCAATTCTGTTTGTTAGGCTTGCACCAAGACCTTGGATACCATAAGCATCATCATGTCCTTCAAATTCCCACCATTCATTTTCTTTAATCATAACTGATAGGTTTTGCCCAACCATTACACCAACTGCAAGGCTAGGTACGTATGTTAATGACCCAAGCTTACCTTTTAACAGCGTAAATCTGTGGCCATAGCCTATTTCGAATGTCATTTGTTTATGAGTGTTTTGGTTTCTTACTAACTCGCTTTCACCGGGAACTTGATCATAGCCATCAAAGGGCTTATTAATATCTTGTATACCGTCAACAGCTATTCCATCAATTGTTCCCTTCATATATTTAACTTGATTTTCTGCTTGAAGAAATTTTGGGTGAAAAGCCGAAATGAAAAACTCATGACCATTTTTTTCAATGCTGGCAGTGAAGGTGTTACTTGGTTCATCAATCATTTGAAATGGATTATTGCCTGGTTTCTTCCACTCTTCAGGAGTGAAGAACTCTCTCGAACTTCTTTCTGCCCACTGATAATCCTTGATATCAACATTATATCGTGTTGACCTGAAAGAAATGTCGCTATTAAAGTATGTAGTGTATGAATGACTGGCGTAAAAACGGAATTTCCATTTATCCGAATTAGTCGGAGGTACACATTCTTCTTTAACGTTTGGCTTAATCCCTTTATCAAGATCTAGGATAGTACTACTTACTTCGGCTTTAAGAAATTCATCACAGAACCCTTTGTCTATAATGATCAAATCCTTAGGGATGTCTTTTCCTTGGCATATACCCAAAATATCGGGCTTAACCTGAGCAAAAGCAGAGATTGAAAGAAAAGAGATGATTAAAGAGAGACCAATATGAGATTTCATAAATACTCCTATATAGGAGTTAAAGCAAAACTTGGGCCAAGTTGAGATGGGTAGAACCTCATTATTTTAGATAAAAGTGTGAACTTTTTAACATGACTGACTAAATAATAGACAATTGAGACGAGTATTCTTTGAAGGAAAATCCTTCTATTCGGCATACGAATTGCACATTATGATTAAATGAAAAGTTTTTTTTTATTTCTATTTTTATCAATCTCTTTTTGTGCCAACGCTGAAGATCCTACTCTTGTGGAGGGTCACCCTTTAGAAAAAAAATACTTTAAACTGCTCGACTATACAGATCCTGCTAAAAGATCAGACATTTTCAAACTTGAGGCCCATCTCAGTCATAAGGCCGGACAAATCGTTTCTTTTTTTGAAAAGTACCCGTCATATATGCCATCCTCAAAAGAGTCCACCAAAAATCAATTGGGAATGGTGCTGGCCTATTCGGCGCTTTTTCTTATGAACACCAACAATGGTTTCATTGACGGTATTATTTCCTACGAGGAGATTGTTTCGAACCAAAAAGTTTCTTTAACAGAAGTGCCAAGGGATGAAATTATCGCAAGATATCAGATGTCGCATAAATTTTTCCAGATGGCAGAACTTTTGGCACCTGAAGATGATCGTATCCAGGGTTGGCACCTTTCTTCTATCCTTCGATACCAAAAATATCGATATGGTAAAGTTGATGAGTCAGTCATGGATAAGATTTTAGTCCTTATGGATGCCCATCCCGTTTTTCATCTTTATAATGCGCTAACGATGAATAGTGATTATTCTTTTGGAGAAGACAGAGAAAAAAGAATTTTTACCATGAATGCATTTTTGAGTGGCCCTAAATCACCTTGTAATTCGATCCCATTTTTACGAAAAGGTGAGGCGAAGAAGTGTAATACGACAGATAAGACACCTTTCGCTGTTCCAGGAGTCATGGCCTATATGGGTGATGTCTATTTAAAGGAAGCCCAAAAGGAATTATCTCCTGAGAAAAAGAATGAATATATTGCTTCGGCTTTGAGGCAATATAAGATGCCTAAAGCAATGAAGCCCATAAAAATCCGTAAATGGGATCAATTAGGAAATCTGAATAAACGAATTAAGATTGCTAATGAGCTAAAAGAGGGCGGGCCAATGAATCAAGACTTTTTTCAGTCTGAGTCCCATCTTGATATGTATTCTTGTAAAAGCTGTCACCAGGACGGAGTGGTAAGAAAAGAACTAGATGCTTATCTGGCCTACTAAATATTTTTTTCAAATTCCTTTAGTATCAGGCCAGTTACTTTTGGCAAACCAAACTTGGGATCATTCTCTGGGAAAGGTTCAAATTTTCCAGTCGCCTTGTAACCCCGACGCTCATAAAAAGCGATAAGCTCGCTTCTTGTTGGAATAACGGTGAATCGAATACGCTTAAATTCATAGCCTCTGGCAATATTTTCGAGATGCTCTAACATTTTTTTTCCGAGGCCCAGGGTTTGAAGCTTGGGTTCCACTGTTAACATACCAAAATATAGAGTATCAGGAAGTTCCTGGATAAGATGAACACTGCCAATAATTTTCTTAGAGTCGTCATTGAAAGCAATTTCAATTTGATTTAGGGGTGTTGCGATCATCTCTTCGAGTTTTTTAGAATCTGTACGTTGCCCACCTAAAAGACTTGCCTCTGTAGTCCAGCCTTGTTGCGAATATTCGCCACGGTAAGCTGAGTTAACCAGGTTAGCAAGTTCCTGAGCATGTAAAGAGGTAGCTGTTTGAAAGCGCATCATGACTTCATCATAGTCAATTTAAGATTAATGAGTAAAATGAATTCATGAGAAATATAAAAGGCTTTATTTTTGATATGGATGGGGTGGTTGTCGATAATCATAAGTATCACTTTAAGGCGTGGATGGAATTTGCTACGAAGCATAAATTTGAATTGAACGAGAAGATTTATCGGGAAACCTTCAATGGTAAAACCAATGCCGATCTCTTTAAGATGATCTTTGGTGAGATCTCACAAACTCAGATAGATGCTTATGCCTTAGAAAAAGAATCCAATTATCAAAAACTTTATGCCGAAGAGATGAAGCCACTTAAAGGATTAATTGATTTTTTAGAGTATTTACATCTTCGTAGGTATAAAGTTGCTTTGGGAACATCAGCACCTACTTCAAATGTTGATTTCACTCTAGACAATCTTTTTTTAAGAAAATATTTTCACGTAATTGTTGATGGCCCTCAGGTTCTTCGCGGCAAACCTGATCCAGAGGTTTATGTAAGATGTGCTACTTTGCTTGGTCTGGACCCTAAGGACTGCGTTGTGTTTGAGGATTCGTTGGCCGGGCTTGAATCTGGAAAAAGAGCGGAGTGCGAAATTGTTGGAGTCGCTACGTCTCATGAAGCATATGAATTAAAGCCACTGACTGAAAATATTATTCATGATTTTACTGAGGCAAGAAGCCTATTTCGCTTCTAATTGTTTTTTCACATCCAAATAAACCTGTTTTACATTTACTTTCGCACCAATCATTTCGAGGCTTGAGTACATCGTTACTAAAGCAATGCCCAAGTATAAAAAGTCTGTGGATATATTAACTTTTTTCTCCAACATGAAGTCAGCAACTTTTAAAAAAGATTCTTTAAAGCCTTTCAACTCAAATGACATTTCTGATGTTAGCGAAGCTCCGAAATGAGATTTGAAAAGTTCTGCCAGTTTCTGACGATCAGCTTCTGGCCATTTGTCGGAAGTAAGTCCTGATTTTAAAAGACCTTGGTGGAAAATATTTTCGTCTTCATAGTAAAATCCATCATAGATCTCTTTAAGGCCTTGGGAAAAAGTAGGATTAAACTTTGTCCAAAGACCTGATGGTTTGTAGTTGAACTCTTCTTTTTGAAGGTCAAAGTGACTTGGGCTCAAATCAAGAAAAAGCCCATGAGGAGAAAAAAGTTGGGCAAAATAGAGACCTAGGATCTTTTCAGCTGCCAGTTTTTTGTCTTTCAAGTCACAATGCTTGTCTACTTTATCAACTAAATTGACCTTAAAAGGTGATAAAAAGGCGCTCTGCAACTCAAATAACTCGTTGTATCCTTCTTTTTGAATGATACGGCGGGACAGTTTTGGTAGTTCAGAGGCAAGCACGCTCCATTCAACTGCTTCAAATAGCACAGTGGGAACATGCTTCAGCAACTCTTTAAGAACTCCAGGCAAAATTCTCATAAAAATCATAAGTTGATTATGCTACACTCGTTGAAACATTCGCTAGGGTTTTAAATGAGAAAAATTCTAATAGCAGGCGCCAGTGGGTTTATTGGGCATGCGTTAATTGATAAATTGTTACAAGAAGAAGACATTGAAATCGTGGGGCTTTCACGAAACCACAAGACGTCCCGTCATCCTCGATTGTCATGGAAGGTATGCGATCTATTTTCCTTAAAGGATATTTCAGATGCTATGGCAGGTTGTGAAACGGCCTATTATTTAGTCCATTCGATGCTTCCTTCGGCCTCTCTTTCTCAGGGAACTTTTTACGACTTTGACTTAATAATGGCAGATAACTTTGTTAGGGCCGCAAAAACTCATCACCTTAAGCATATTATTTATTTGGGCGGAATGATTCCAGTTGCTACTGATTTATCTTGGCATCTAAAAAGTCGACTTGAAGTAGAAGAGACTTTTAGAACTTCCTCAATCAATACAACGGCCCTAAGAGCAGGGCTTATACTTGGTCCGCACGGCTCTTCCTTTACTATTTTGGAAAGATTGATTCGCCGTCTGCCGATCATGATTTGTCCAACTTGGACCAAGACCCTTTCACAACCTATTGCTTTAAAAGATATTATAAATGCGCTACAAAGAGTCCTGGGTGATGAGAAAATTCAGGGCAAAATTTATGATGTTGGCGGACCAGAAATTATCACTTATCAAGGGTTAATTATTAAGGCCGGTCAGCAGATTAAAAAAAGTAGCAGATTGATCACTCTCAATATTATTCCTTTGGGGCTATCTCGTTTCTGGGTATCACTTGTAACGGGTGTTCCAAAAAAACTGGTTTATCCTTTAGTGTTGAGTTTACGCTATCAGATGCTTGCGAGCGAAGATCATAAATGGCCTTATCCTGAAGATTTGAAAACATCACTTGATGAAGCCCTTAAGCTGGCCCTGACTGATGATACGAAAGAAGCTTTCAAAGGCCATGTCCCAGAAGAGAAAGACGTACGCTCAATTCAACGCTTAGTTCTTCCACCTGGAAGAAATGCGGAGTGGGTAGCGACTGAATACTTTAATTGGCTTCCGACTTTTTTATCAACTCTGGTGAGAGTTTTAGTTGAGGGTAATCGATGTACGTTTTATCTTTTTGATCCATCGATTAAGTTATTAATCTTGGAAAAAAGTCCTGAACGGAGCTCATCTGATCGTCAGCTACTGTATATTGTTGGTGGGATATTATCGGCCAAGCAGGGACGAGGAAGATTAGAATTTAGAGAAGTTTTAGATCATAAATATGTAATGGCCGCTATTCATGAATTCAGACCGGCCCTTCCCTGGTTTATTTACAAGTGGACCCAGGCGCTTATGCATCTTGTTGTGATGAAAGCTTTTGGTGAACACCTTAAATGGCACGTTATTTCTAATAAAAAGGTTATTGTATGAAAATCCTCGTAACTGGTGCGAATGGCTTTGTAGGAAATGCACTCATTCATCATTTAGCAGAGAACGGTCATGAAGTTACTGCCCTTGTTCGATCTCTGAAAAATATTAAACATCCCAATCACAAAGTTCACTGGATTGAAGGGGATATACTTAAGCCTGAAAGTCTGCCGAAACTTAAAAAAATGGATAAGGCCTATTTTCTGATTCATGGTTTAAAAGAAGTGAATGAAATATTTGAATACCACGAATCTTTGGGTGCAGTGAATTTCATTAATTGGATAAGACCAAGTGGCGCTTCCATTGTTTATCTCGGTGGCCTTGGTCCCAAAGATGTTCCACTTTCTCCTCATCTTCGAAGCCGTCATCTGACTGGAGCGATACTCGGTGCAAGTGGGATTTTTACAACAGAATTTAGAGCAAGCGTTGTAATGGGGGAAGGTTCTCTTTCATTTGAAATGATTAAAGCACTTTCTGAGCGCTTACCTTTTAGACCTCAGTTTTCTCTTTTAAATCAGCCATGTCAGCCGTTGGCGCTTCATGATCTGTTAAGGTATCTCGAGTCCACTTTAGAGCGAAATGGAAAAGGTCATGAGATTTTTGAAATTGGTGGGCCAGACATCGCTACTTATGGGGAGCTCCTTGATCTTTATTCAGAACTCGCGGGACTTAAGCGTAAAAAAGTTAAAATACCGGAAGTCGAACTTAAAGTGATGATGAAAGTTATGGAATATACCATTCCAGAACATGCCAATGCTGGAAGAAAGCTCGCCGAGAGCTTAGAACATCCAACAGTGGTGACGAACAGTGATGCGCTCGTAGCTTTTCCCGATATCAAGCCGCAAGCTCTGAGAGTGGCAATGGATCTGGCACGTTCTAGTTCTAAAACTCATTATGCACCTCTGTGGGAAAAAGACTTTTTGCGAGTACTTTTATCTGACAAACTTTTAACTCAATCGGGCCTACTTTCTCCTGATCTTATGAGAAGCCTTGAGAAAGTAGCAAAACTTAAAGATATCCTGACAAAGAGATAATGATGAAAAAAGCAATTGGCATTTTTGATTCAGGACTTGGTGGGCTTACAGTTTTAAAAGTATTGGCAAAAAAATTTCCAAATGAATCGTTTTGTTATTTAGGTGATATTGCTCGATTGCCTTACGGAAATAAATCACCGGAAACGATTAGGCGCTATGGTTTACAGATTCTCGATTTTTTAAAAGATCAGAATGTAAAGGCGATCATCATTGCTTGTAATTCTGCCTCGACGGTTTTTTTAGGAGAGTCAGTATATGAAGGAATTCCTTTATTAAATGTAATTGAGCCAGGAGCTGCTGCCGCGATTGCTATAAGTGAAGATAATAAAATTGCCGTTCTAGGAACCTCCGCCACGATTCGTTCTCATGCTTACCGAGACACTTTAAAAAGACTTGCCCCAGAAGTTGAAGTTATCGAACAGGCCTGCCCGTTATTAGTCCCATTGGTGGAAGAGGGGATGGTTGACGACAGCATCACGGAGCAAGTTATCCGTCGGTATTTGTCGGATATTCAAAAGAAAAATTTTACGACAGTTATCCTTGGCTGCACTCATTATCCAGTGATTAAAAGTGATCTGATTAAAGTGCTTGGGGATAAAGTAAATTTAGTTGAGTCTGGAGATGTGCTAGCTGAACAATTAAGTGCCTTATATCAGGACAATGTATTAGTTAAGGACGTTGGTACCAGACAAATCAGGGTTTGTATTACCGACCTGACCGATCACTTTGAACGCCTCGCCCATCAACTTATGGCCCCCGAATCTATTTCTGATTTAGAACGAGTTGTTCTTTAAATTTTCCTCAGGTCGCCCATTCATTTTCCGATAAGAAAGTGAATAGACCAGAGGAGAATTCATGTCTGATGATAAAAAAGTAGTCGATTTCGGAAAGAAAAGAGCGGAAGCTATCGAGCAAAAACGCCGTACATTTGAGCGCGTTGTCTTCCAGGAATTTCTGGGTGTTTATACAGTTGTAGACGACCAAGGCTCAGGTTTTCCGATCAAGCTGATTGATGTGTCAGCTGATGGCTGTCAGCTACAACTTCCTTTCAGTCTCAAGGCCAAGAATCAGTTTAAGGCAGGGACCGAAGTGACATTGAAACTCTTTTTTACTAAAGGATCGTTTCTACCAGCGGTAGTCACTGTTCGACACGCATCTGAATATGTTGATCAACAGGGTGATGCATGGTTGCGTTTGGGTGGAGAGTTCGACACGAGCCTTCCTAGTTTTCAGGCCCTTTCTCACTTCATTTCGTTTATCTATCAATATGCTGAATTTTCATGCCTGGATAAGGGTGAGAGTAAGGTTTACTTCCTTTAACGATCGCTCTCTTAAAAGTTTTTTGTTAGCATAAAGACCTCCTTTGGAGGTCTTTTTTTTATGAAGCTCGCCATACTTGGTTCATCTCCTATAGCTCTTGAAGCGGCCCTGAGATTTCATCTCCATGGGGCCTCTTTGACGTGGTTCAATTTCGATGAAGTCGAATACGAGACTCATTTTCCCAATCTTCAGGCAAATTCATATGTCACAGAAAACGGTTTAAATTTTTTGAAAGAAATGGGCAAGACATATACGCCAACTCAATTTAATTACAGTGATTGGAAACAGAATTATTTTCTTCCGTTAACCGACTTAATTAAGAAAGAACAAAAAGTCACACCACATGATGTGGTCAGTATTACCAAAAGATATCTGGGGCCATCTGAGATTTTGAATAATAAATCCCGCTTTCTTGATTTGTTCAGAGTTATTTTCCAGGTGAATCCGCAAGAGTTCATTAAAGAGCAAAGAGAATCTAATCCTGAAACCTACGAAAGACTTTCAAAAGAACTGGTAGATTCTTTACAAATGAATCTTGAAATGTACGAAGATTTTGACCTCGTTCTCGACTTAAGAAGATCGACTGATGCTCGTTCAGTTTCTGTTTCAGGAAGAGCGCTGGGCGAGAGTCGAGTTTCAACCGATCAAATGAAATATGGTTTTGAGGGCTTAAGTCTTGCGAAAGAAATAAAGCAGAACGCACAAGATATTCGTGAGCTAGTTCTTATTGGTTCAGGATCACTGGCGGCTGAAATCGTAGTGACATTAGGTGATTGGTTGAAAGATCAACGCTCTCGTTTATTTATCGTTAGTGAAGAAGCCTGGCCGTTTCAAAAATTCATGGAAGACGGCGAGGTCAATCATGTTGAAAAGCTTAGAGAGACTTTTGATTACATGGATATTGAATTCAAAAAAGATGTAAATGAGTTTCATCAGAAACTGCGCGAATGGCAGGCGTTGGATGATTTTGTTCAAGCTAAAATTCAAAAACCAGTTGAACCTATTCCAAGACTGGTTTTCTTCTCAGGCCACAATGCCACCGCAGTAGACCAGTTGATAGATAAAAGAAGGTTGTTTCTAACTTTGGAAAAACCGGATTTTAGAGAAGGACTCAGACACCCTGAAAATAATCCGCTTGATCTTAAAACAATTGGTGTCGATCGGATACTTGTAGCCAATAATCTGCATAAGCCAAAGTTAGATGTTCATTTGGCCGAAAATGAAGTTGGTTATTTTGAGGTTGAACTAAACCTTCCGAATATATCCGGAGCATGGGAAAAAAGCGTCACAAAATTGAAAGGTATCGAATATGAAGTTTTTAAGTTGTTTAGCCCTACTAACTCTCATTAGTTGTGCCACTAATGGTTTTAAAAAGAATATGGACTCGACCAGTTTTAGAACTTCTGGCATCGAGCAATTCTTTCTTCCTGAATTACCGAAGTGGGCAAATGCTTCATCTGAAGGGGCCTGTTTTAAAACAAGTTCTTTAACCTATCTTAACTTTTCAAAAATAAAAGAAGCTTATCAATTAAATTATCAACAAATGGTTGAGCTTCAGGCCCAGTATAACGAACGCCTTGAAAATTATTTTAGATCAACTGCCGTAAGGTTTTTAAAACCGATGGAAGAGGCGAGTTTCTTTTCTAATACTCTGGAGCAAGTCAGGGGCGGTTTGCGCAGCATGAAACTTCCTGCGGTCAATGAAGTCGAACTGATCTGGCTGGAAAGTTTTACGGCCGAAGAAATTAAAAAAATTGTTAAATCTGAACAATTTGGCCAAAAACTTCCCATCCTCTTTAGCAGTTGTCACTCAAAACAAAGTCTCACTCAATGGATCGCACAGGAGGGACTTGAGGACGTAGGTTTTTATACTCTCAGTGCTGAGTGGCTGAGTCCCTATAACAGTAAAGGTGAACCGAAGGCCGGTCTGAGTATTGATCTATCAGAGATTCTTGGCAAAAATATAAAAATACAAATGATCTCATCGAAAAATAAAACAACCAATGAATTACTTTTACCATAAGGGGACAAAATGTTTGGTGGAATGAAAAAAGATATTATTGATTACAAAGAAGAAGTGAACGGTTTAACAGCCGTTTTTAAAACCACTATGGGTGATTTTGAAATTGAGCTGAATGTAAAAGAAGCTCCTATTACTGTTTGGAATTTTGTAAACCTTGCAGAAGGTCGCCAGCCAACAGTTAAGGAAGGCCCTTATTATAACGGCCTCGTTTTTCACCGAGTGATTCGTGGATTTATGATTCAAGGTGGATGTCCGGAAGGTTCTGGCCGCGGCGGTCCTGGTTACCGTTTTGGTGATGAATTCGATAGAAAACTTACTCATTCATCTGAGGGAATTCTTTCCATGGCCAATGCAGGTCCTGGAACAAATGGTTCTCAGTTTTTTATCACTCTTGGCGCAACTCCACATCTTGATGGCCGCCATACCGTGTTTGGTAAAGTGACTATGGGCTTAGATGTAGTGAAGAAAATTGGTGATGTTCCAGTTGGTGCCGGTGATCGTCCTCGCACTGATGTTGCGATAAATTCTGTAGAAATTAAACGTAGTTAGATTTTGGAAGGCCCGTGGAGACATGGGCCTTTTTAATTCACTTGCCCCGGAATCAATTTTTCCACCATTAACTGAATAGTCTCATTCCCATTGAAACGATTAATCCCCAACGTAAATTGAATGGTTAATCCTGATTTAGCCTGCATCTGGAATAATTCTTCTGGAGTTGCTTCATTCCATTTTCCAATGTAATTGAAACTCACTCCTTGAATAGTGGTCTTGTTGGCGCCCGTTCCTGCAAAGGTCCATTTTACGTGGGCATCTTTCATAATCCGGTAAGACGAGATCTGTGCATTCTTCATACGGAAAACCGGACGCGCGTGTCCTGGGCCAAAGGGCTCTAGTTTCTCAAGATCTTTTACAAGACCTGCATTTATTTCTTCAATTCCAATCTCGACATCAAATGAAGATGTTTTTGTTCTGAGATTGAAGGGAATGGCCTTAAGCAATGAATTCATCTTTACAATGAAAGGTTCTAGGTTTTCTTTCTTCATTGATAACCCAGCCGCGGCTTTGTGCCCGCCGAACTTGATGAAGAATTCCTGGCACTGCTCAAGCAGATCAAAAATATTTAATTCACCTACGGTACGACAACTTGCTTTGAGGACACCCTCTTCTTCAGCGTTGGTAAAAATAATGGCAGGTACTTCGAACATGTCCACCATTTTAGATGCAACAATACCAATTACGCCCTCGTGCCAATGTGGACTATAGAGAATATTAATCAGAAGTTCCTCGCCGTCGATATTATCTATGACTTCTTTTTTTGCTTCTCCAACAACTTCGGCTTGAATCGTTCGTCGGTCACGATTTGCAAGTTCGAGGTGAGCGTAATGTTCACGGGCCTCGGTAAAATCTTTTGAAATGAGTTGTCTGAAGGCACGCTCTGGATGATCCAGGCGACCTTTGGAATTTATATGAGGCCCCACATGAAAACCTATTTTTTCACTTGAGATGGCCGCGACGTTAAGTTCTTCGGGTGAAAAGAAAGCTCGGATCCCTGGATATTGAGTCGTCGTCATTTGTTTTAAGCCATGACGGGTCAGTCTTAAATTGAGTGAAGTCATGCGTGCCAGATCAGAAATTGTTCCGATAGCTACAAACTGAAGAAGAGGATAAAGACTTGGAGTCTCACGGCCCATTTTGGCCAGATCATTTTTAATTTGAAGTGCAAGAGCAAAAGCAACACCAACTCCTGCCAAGGCTTTCAGCGCAGAGTCTTCAGGTTCATCACGGCGACAAGGATTAATCACAGCATAGGCGCGAGGGATATGTGGAGCTGCATCTCTATGGTGATCAGTAATAATTAAATCTAGCTTGTCCTTGGCGTAATCCGCAGTAGCAGTTGCTGAGATACCGCAATCAACTGTGATCAGTACTTTGATATTTTTTTCAACGGCGAGATCGATGGAAGAATTGTGAACACCGTAGCCTTCAATGAAGCGGCTAGGTTGGCAAATATCTACCTCTACATCCAACATCTTAAAAAAATGCCAGAGTAGAGCACATGAAGTTGTCCCATCAACATCATAGTCACCGTAAATTCCCACTTTCTCATTTTCACTTAGCGCACGGATAATTCGTTCAGAGGCTTTCACAATATCAATCATGTTGGTGAGGTCAGGAATCTCTTTTAGATTCCATGACAACATGTCTTGAATTGTTTGAGGTGATATCCCGCGTTTTTGAAATAAACGAATCAGAACTGGGTTAAGTTGTGTGGTAGTCGTTGTGGTTGTTAGCTCCATACTTTGAAACTAGCATAGATCACCACAGAACCAATAGACCTTTGATTAAATCTTCTTCTTCAAGATCATCGGCATTTGAGAAGCGTTTCTTCCATTCAGAACCTTTAAAGTCGTGAATTTTTTCAAAATAATGAAGTGGGAGGAATGCTTTTTTGCAGTGCGAACACCTTTCGATTTCCTGAAAAGATTCTGTTATTTTCGTACATCTATGGCATGCCCGAATAAGCATTTTTTCTTTATCTAATTTTTTTAATTCTTTCATTTAAGCCCTCGCAGATGGGTTAAATGACTTTTCGGAATGAAGCTATTTTTAATGAGAAAAACCGCTCATTTTTTTAATGAGCGGTTAGAAAAATAGGTGATTTACATAGTCTGAATTGGAAGCTGGTTAGATGGCCCTGAGCCGAAGTTAAAAAACTGTGGGCTTGGCCCGCCAAAATTTCCCGCTACGAACTGCTCTGGTTGGTAATACGACGGCGTATATTGTGCCTGAGGCTGTTGGTACTGGTATTGACCAGATTGGCCGTTCTGTTGATATTGCTGTTGTCCCATTTGAGAACCATTTTGTGGCCCGTATTGAGTCCCGCCATTCATTAGGTCTTGCGGTCCTTGATGAACGTTGTCACCCATCATGATGATTGTAGGGCCTGAATTATAAGGGTACTGGAATTGTGGGTTAACCAATGAGCCGGCCATTAACCAGCTCGGAATTGAGTATTGCTGCTGGGGCATTTGCATTTGTTGATTCATCTGCACCATCATACTGCTCATGCCTAACATGGTATCCATGATTTTCTTTTGTTGGGCCAGAAGATCCTCAACCTGCTTACTTAGGACCTTATTTTTCTCTTCAAGGTCACAAATTTTATCATCTTCTTTTGTTTCAACTTTAACAACTACGGGCCCCTCTTCAACGACAACAACCGGTGCCTCATCTTTTTTTATTTGGTCTTTTAAAACCGCGAGTTCATTTTCAATTTCATCTTGAAGTAAACTTTCTAAAGTTGTTTTAAGTTCTGCCATTGTTGTATTGGCTATTTCCTCACCAGTTGGTTCCCAGGCCTTCTTTTCTTTCAGAGCAACCATATCTACTTCTAAGTCCACAAGACTTGATACCAGCCCGTTAAGACGTGCTTTCTGAGCTGCAACGGCATCTTTTTCAACCAGATCAACTTTGTAGTCTTTTCTTTCTTGTAATAGTCTTGTGCGAAAGGCCTCTCCTCTTTCAGAGAAACATGTCAGATCAAGATCTTTATCTATCTCTATTTTAGTACGATCAATTTTCGCCGCACGCGCTTCGTATTTAGGATGTGCTGCTATAACCTCTGAGGCAATAGAGCGTGATGGAAATTTAGACTCAATCTGCATAGGTGACATCGTTAAGATCGAAAATAATGGCAATATGGCCAGAAAATGATGGTTAAGACGTGACATAAATACCCCCTGAAAATTAACTTAGTTTCCATTTACACTTCAAGATTTGTGCCAAGTGGCGTAAATCCCATTATTCGTGCATTTAGGGGCTAAAATACCTTTCATTTCGGGGGGTTATTTTCTTGCTCTTGGAGTGTGGGATTAATAAACTAGAAACAGGGATTCGACTAAATTTTTCACAATCCCCCAGAGTACTGACTAAACTTTAGACAATATAAGAGAATTTATGCGCAAAAGACGGAGTGCCGCGCGGGCGCCAAAAAAAATCAATTTTAACGTTGATCCAACTCACTTCCTTAATCGGGATAGCTCTTGGTTACACTTTAATCGACGCGTTTTACATGAGGCTTCTGATAAACGAAATCCCTTATTAGAGAGGCTTCGGTTTCTGATTATCTTTTCGTCTAATTTAGATGAATTTGTAATGAAGCGAGTAGGGTATTTGAAACATCAGATTATTTCTGGTTTCACTCATCGCTCTGTTGACGGTCAAACGACCCAAGAACAGCTGGCCTCAATTAGAAAACATATTAGTGAAGATCTGGTTAGTCAGCGCTCTATTTATCTGGGTCTGGTAGATGAACTGCAACGTCAGGATATCTTTATTTACGATTTCGATGATTTAGTAATTTATGATCAGGAATACTTAAACAGTTACTTCAAAAGAAAAATTTTTCCAGTTCTTACGCCTCTATCCGTAGATCCCGGGCATCCATTCCCCTTTATTTCAAACTTATCTTATTCGTTAGGAATGATACTGAAAAATCCCGTTACAGATTCTATTCTGTTCTCACGAGTGAAGATTCCAGAGATTATTCCAGGCCTTATTCAACTTCCTCGAACAGTACTGGACAAAAAATATCGCTTTGTAACGACGGTTACTTTAGTTCGTTCTAACTTGCACATGCTTTATCCAGGAATGGAAATTCAACAGACGGTTCCTTTTCGCGTTTCTCGTAACGCGGATGTTGACCATCGAGAAGATGAAGCCCAAGATCTTTTGATTTTGGTGGAAGAGGGTATTAAAGAAAGACGATTAGCTGAATGTGTGCGTCTGGAAATTCACGAATCAACTGATCCAAGCATGACAAGTTTCTTGAAAGACTCGCTCGAAATCCTCGAAGAAGATATTTATCCAATGGATTTCCCCATCGATTTTACGATTTTAAAAAGTATTGTGGATTTGGATTTACCCGAATTAAAATTCAAGCCTTGGTCGCCAATTATTCCTAAGGCATTTGCAGAAAATCCAAATATCTTTGGACTCATTCGTCAGGGCGATGTTTTACTACATCACCCTTATGAAAGTTTCGTTGGCACAGTTGAAAAGTTCTTGTCTGCAGCTGCAGAAGATCCACATGTATTAACAATCAAGATGACACTCTATCGAACAGGTGAAAACTCACCCTTTATTCGAAACCTGATTAAAGCCGCAGAAAAAGGTAAGCAAGTTGTAGCTTTAGTAGAACTACAAGCTCGCTTTGATGAGCAAAGAAACATTGTCTGGGCCCAAAAACTTGAAGATGCCGGCGTGCACGTGGTGTACGGTATTTTAGGTTTAAAAACCCACACAAAAACAACTTTGGTCATTCGTCAGGAGAGTGATGGAGAGATCATGAGCTATGCTCATATCGGAACTGGTAATTACCATTCTCAAACGGCGAGCCTTTATACCGATTTTGGACTTCTTACATGCAATCAGGGTATTTGTAGCGAAGTGATTGAAGTCTTTAACTACCTGACAGGGAGCTCCCTGAAAACTGATTACCACGAGCTTCTCATTGCACCCATCAACATGAAGTCAACTTTCATGAATAAAATCCGTGAAGAAACAAAAAATAAACTGGACGGGAAACCAGCTCGTATCATAGCCAAGATGAATTCGATGGAAGATGAAGTCATCACAGAAGCTTTATACGAAGCAAGTATCGCTGGAGTGGAAATTATTCTGATTGTTCGAGGTTTTTGCTGTCTAAAACCAGGCATTAAAGGTTTATCGGAAAATATCAAAGTTATTTCAATCGTTGGTAGATTCTTAGAGCATTCACGCGTCTTTTATTTTGCAAATGGCAGCGATAAATATTCCG
>JBILYY010000180.1:0-5882 GCA_044377495.1 Bacteriovoracaceae bacterium
AGAAAGAGGTAACGCTTAATCTTGAAGGCGTTTTTCAAGTTGAGGAGTTTCGTAAGCCCGAGTTTCAAGTCGTCATGGAAGAAACAGCAACCAGCTATGATGGGAAGATCAGTTATTTTAAAGGTGGCGCCGTAAAAAATGTGCCTGGTGAAGTGGCCGTTCTATTCAAGAAAATTTCATTCAAACCAGAAGATGAAAGCTTTAACAAGTTTATGTTTCCAAGTTCTTTGTTTTCGTATTCCGACGAAGATGGTTCAGACTTTTCAGAACTCAAAGTTCTATCGAGAACAGAAATTAAAAGTAATG
Source organism: Bacteriovoracaceae bacterium (assembly GCA_044377495.1). Lineage (GTDB taxonomy): Bacteria > Bdellovibrionota > Bacteriovoracia > Bacteriovoracales > Bacteriovoracaceae > Peredibacter. The sequence goes on from JBILYY010000180.1 coordinate 307, forward strand.
ACAGCGGTATCGTTTCAATCAAAAAATCGACTATTCCTGAAGTCAGCGAATATGGAACCTTAATCGTTGAGGCTTCATTTAAAGACGAGAACGGTGGTAGCATCGCTGGCCGTGTAAATAGCAAAATTAATCCATTCGTTTATATCCCAGGTATAGAGTTGAGCAAATGGCTCTATAATACGGGAGAAAAAATTGAACCTGAGGTCGTGACCATTGGCCAAAATGGAAAGCATGTTGCTGGCGTCAAGATGCAAATGAAGTTAGTGCGCGTCGATTATATCTATGAACGAAGACTAGGTTCAGGGAATTATTTCTATTATGATTCCCGCAGACAAGAAACCGAACTTCCTGGATGTTCATTTACAACGACGACCGATTTTAAATCATGCCCACTTATAATTAAGAAAGCCGGGTACTATGAATTTGTTGCTGAAGTTGTAGATAAAAAAATTAAATCAGAACCGACTAAAACTTCGACCTACGTCTATGAAGTTGGCGAGTTTATGGCCTTTGAGGCCAGTAATCATGACCGGATTAATTTAACTGTTGATTCAAGTAAACTTAAACTTGGCGATAAGCTTAAACTCATGGCCATTTCTCCTTTGCAAGACGGTGAGGCCCTGATCACATTTGAGCGTGATGGGATTTTATATTCGGAACAACTTCCTTTTAAAGGTAATGTGATTTTATACGAAAAAACAATTACCGATGAAAAATTGATTCCTGGTTTTTTCGTGTCAGTGGTAATTGTCAAAGGCAGGACATCCGACAAAATTGAAAACAAAATTGATCTTGGTAAGCCAGCCTTCAAAATTGGCTATAAACGAATCGAAGTCGCCAATTTTGAAAAACGCTTAACGACGAAAGTAACACCTTCCAAAAAACAAGTTGAGCCTGGTCAAATGATGGAGGCGACGATTGAGCTTAAAGACTTTAAAGGTAAGCCCGTTAAAGGTGAACTTGCCATTGCTGTAGTTGACGACGCCCTTTTAACTCTTGCAGGACCCTATCAGAAAAACTATGACATTTTGGACACCTTCTACACCCTTGGCCAATTGGGAGTTAAAAACTTTCAGACTCTAACTCAACTTATTGGACGTAGGACGTTTGGTAAAAAAGGGGCGAACGCAGGTGGTGGGGGAGGATTTGAAATTCGAAGTGATTTTAAGAACACTGCTTTTTGGGAGGCCCAGGGTGAAACTGATGAAAGTGGGAAATATCACATTAAATTTAAAGTTCCGGATAATCTAACCACATGGAAAATTATTGCTGTTTCAGTTGATAAATCCCACCGTTTTGGCGTGGGAGAGAGTGAGTTCTTGGTATCTAAATCTCTGATGATTGAGCCGGCCCTTCCTAATTTTTTGGTTGATGGGGACAATTTTATCGCAAAAGTAGTTGTAACGAATCGTTCAGGAAAAGATCAGAAGGTCAAAGTTGAGGCCAAATCCTCTAAAATGGAAATCAAAGACGAGTCACAGAATTTAACAGTAAAAGATGATAATAAGGGATCTGTTTATTTTCCCATGAAAGTGAATCGCACGAAATCTACTGATGTCACGTTTATTGCCAAAGGCGATAAGATCTCTGATGGATTTAAAATTGATATTCCAGTAAATTCATCGGCCCTGACTCACGCATTTGCAGAACATGGGATTTTGTCTGATAAAAAAGATATCCCACTTAGTATCAATTCTAAGGCCTATGAAGACACGCTTAGTTTAACCGTGAAATCTTCGACTACAGCGATTGATGGGCTAGATGAAGTATTCAGGTATGTTTTAACTTATCCGTATGGCTGTTGGGAACAAAGACTAACATCGGCTTATTTCCTGGTACAGTATGAAGCATTTAAGGATCTCCTTACTTATAGGTTCGAGGAAAAGAAAGGATCTATTCCCGCTGCCGTTCAAAATCTTTTAAATCTTGCAGCAGATTATCAAACATCTAATGGTGGGATGAGATATTATCCTGGCGGACTGGAAAGTCCTGATGTTTACTTATCTGTTTTTACGGGTCAGGCCTTCAATATGATGAAGAAGGTTGGATATACCATTGATGCCAAAGTTGAAGAAAATCTTAAGGGCTATTTAAAGAGTTTACTTACCAGCGAGCAGAACTGGAGCACTTGGTACCAACCTGAAATGAAGACCTCTACGCGGTCAATGATCTTAAGTGTGCTTGGTGAGATGGGCGAAAAAAATCTTTCTACGCATGTTTCAAAACTCTATGCGGACCGTGGAAGCATGGATCTTTTTGGTCTGGGCCAGTTGGCCGGATTTCTTTCGACACAGCCAGGATTTGAAACTGAAACCAATACTCTTTTCTCCCGTTTAGATTCTCTGAAAGTGGTTGTTGCGGATCGAGTTTCATATAAAGAGCCAATTGTATTTAAGGACGAAAACTATAAGTTTTGGAGTTATACGACTGAGCGTAGTGTTTGTTCGGTTCTTCAAAGCCTGACTAAATATTCCAACGATAAGAATGCCTTGGCAGGTGTAGTTCGTTCCATTCTTTCAAAAATGAAGGGCGGTCATTGGTACAATACGCAAGAAAATATTTACTGTTTTGAAGCTCTTAGACTTTATGTCAATAAGTTTGAAAAGAAGGGTTTAGGTAGCACTATTGCAATTGCCATAGATGGTGCCGCTATAAAGGCTAAGTCTAAAAATGAAAAACTAACCTCTACAGTTGCATTAGATCAAAGTGATCTCAAGTCTAGTTCTAAAGTTTTAACTCTTACTCCTGAAAAGAAGAGTGAGCTCTACTATACCACCATTCTTAGGTATGAGACTCCCTACCAAAAAAGAGAAAAGCTTTCTCAGGGATTCACTTTAGATAAAAAGATTGAACGCTTCGATTCAGATAAAAAACAGTGGGTCGGACTTAATGACGAAATTCTCAATATAAAGCGTGGAGATATCTTAAGGATTAAATTAAAAGTTAATATTTCTGGTGGTAGGTATCAGGTTATGTTGAACGACCGCTTGGCGGCATGCTTAGAACCGATTAATACTCAGCTTTCTACTGCCTCTTTGGCCAATAACGCACTCAGTGCTGGAAATGCAAAGAAATATCGCTGGGAAACTCCTTATTACAGAGGGGATGGTTTTGAATATATGGACCTTAGACTGGATGCTGTTCAGTTTTATTCTAGCAATATGGAAAAGGGCACTTATCAGGTTGAATATCTTGTGCAAGCGATTGCAGTGGGGGAGTTCTTTATGCCTGAATCTACGATTGAAGAAATGTATTATCCTGATGTAAGGGCCACTGAAGCTGCAAGGAAAATTGTTGTCCATGAATAAGGTGAAATACATTTTCATTTTTTTTCTGGTTGGTGTTGGTATTTACTTCAGTTGGCTATATGTTTCAACACCTTCTTATTTAAAGAGTCCTGAAGGGCTGCAGGAGCGCATTGTCTTTGTGGACCGCTATGGTCTACCCATTCGTGCCTATTCCCCAGGTGAGAGCTTTGAGTGGGTTACTTTAAAAGTAGTTCCGAAGGATTTATTATCCCTTTTGGTTTTGGCAGAAGATAAGAATTTTTACCATCATTCCGGTATCGACTTTAAGGGAGCACTACGTTCACTTTGGTTAAATTTGAAATCATTTAAAGTAGTTTCTGGTGCTAGTACAATCGATCAGCAGGTCTTTCGACTTGCTCACCAATCGCCACGAGATTTTTTCGGCAAAATTCAAACGATGATGGGTGCTTTCAAAATTAATTCTAGATATTCGAAAGAAGAAATACTCCAGTATTATATTAATGCACTTCCTTATGCTCATAGGCTTACAGGTATCAAACGCGCCTCCGAGGTTTTGTTTGGGAAAGAAATGCAGCTGTTGAGCCTTTCAGAAATGGCTGCCCTTGCAATCCTACCGAGATCTCCAGCACTCTTGGCGAGAAATAGTTCTGCCGTGGTTCTTTCAAAACGCAAAAATAAATTGCTACATCAATATAAGATACCTTTGGATCAACTAAAACTTGAAAGAAAAATTGTGGTGGAATTTAATAGAGATTTTACGGGATGGGATAATTTTCATCTCGTTTCTAAATTATTAAAAAGACCTGATCTATCGCGTTTTATTGAGAATGGAAAAGTTCACACCACAATAGATTCTTATCTTCAGCTTGAAGTTTCTCAAATACTGCATTCGCAATTGTTAGATTTAAAGCAGCTTAATGTTTCTCACGGTGCAGTTGCGGTTTTAGAAAACGAAACTGGAGATGTTCTCAGTTATGTTGGCAGCCAACAAATAGAAGATTCCCCTTCTGGGTACATTGATGCCTTGGAAGTCAAAAGACAGCCAGGGTCAGCACTTAAACCTTTTACTTATGCTTTAGCTCTTCAAAGTGGAAAAACCCTCGGAGACATTCTTGCTGATATTCCGTCATATTATAAAACCGGGCTTGGTCAATTTGTGCCTCGTAATTATGATCACAGTTTTTCGGGACCAAGGCTTATGCGTGAGGCACTTGCCAACTCGCTGAATCTTCCGGCCGTGGCACTTGCTGATGAACTTGGTACAGATGAGGTCTATCAGTTTTATAAAGGCATGGGTCTTGATCTTAAGAAAGAGGCTTTTCATTATGGAGTTGGTCTTACATTGGGTAATGTTGAGATTTCACCACTTAATCTATTAGAAGTTTATTCTGCCTTTCCTAATAAGGGTAAAAGAAGTCAGCTTAAATATTTACAAGAAGAAGAATCGGTTCAAGTCATAACTCCTTTGAGCGTGGATTCTGCCATTCTCATTACAGATGTTTTAAAAGACCAAGTTGCACGGCGAGAGGAGTTTGGGGAAAAAAATCCTTTTGATTTACCTTTTGAGTTTTCAGTTAAAACTGGAACCAGCACTGATTTTCGAGATAACTGGGCAGTCGGTTTCAATCGCAAATACACAGTGGTCGTCTGGGTAGGCAACATGGATCAAAGGCCAATGAAAAAAGTCAGCGGGATAACCGGAGCAGGCCCAGTTCTATCAAGAGTGGCATCTTACTTAATGAAGAATAAGTTTTTGACAAAAGAAGCTTTGCCAGAAAATATACAAAGACATCGTATTTGTGCTTTATCTGGGAAAGCCCCTGGTGCTCATTGTTCTCATCTAAAAACAGAACTATTTGTCCAGGGAACAAAGTCTAGTGAGATTTGTTCGTTTCATCATGAATTGACTGTTAAAGACTGTCATGAAACAGGAGATCTTGAAAAAATTGGAATCATAATTTTGCCCGAAAAGTACAAGGCATTCATTGATCAAGACTCATCATGGTCTATAGAAACTCAAGTTTCTAAGATTTGCACACTTCGAGATCCTGTCATCGCACAAATTACACCTGCTGAAAGTGATAAAGTGTCGATCGTTAGACCCTTGCCCGAAAGTATTTTTGCGATTGATCCGAATATACCAAGAAACTTACAAAGGTTAAAGCTGGAGCTCAATCGTTTTGCTGATGTTAAACAAGTGCATTGGAAAGAAAATGGCACTGTTTTATCTGAAGAGCGTGCGACCATGGACTGGCCAATGGAAAAGGGGAAGCATTCTTTTGAAGCAGAAGTTGAATTTCTAAATGG
>JBILYY010000181.1:0-5874 GCA_044377495.1 Bacteriovoracaceae bacterium
GGCTGTGGTGCTGGCTTTTTATCCAATGAGCTTGCCCTCGCTGGACATAAGGTCACTGGGGTTGATTTATCAGAATCAAGTCTCGCCGTTGCGAAGCGCTTTGATACAACAAAGTCTGTTACCTATCAGACCGCCGATGCCTATGCCTTACCATTTGCGGATGCAAGCTTTGATGTCGTATGTGCCATGGACTTTCTGGAACACGTGGAAGATCCGGCCAAGGCAGTCAAAGAATTTTCTCGGGTCTTAAAACCTGGTGGAGTTTTCTTTTTTCACACTTTTAATCGAAATTTTATATCGTGGCTCATCATTATTAAGTTAGTTGAATGGCTCATTCCCAAGACGCCAAAAAATATGCATATCTTGCGACTTTTTATCAAACCGCGTGAATTAAAAACGTTTTGCACGTTGGCCCAGATGGAAGTCAAAGAGATGATAGGTCTCAAACCCGTTTTTAGTTCCATTCCTGTTTCGCAAATTTTTTCTGGTAAGGTGCCACCCCAAATGCGCTTTGAATTGACTCCAAGCTTAATGACTTCTTTTTTAGGCATGGCAGAAAAATAAGGTGCATTTTGACTCCAAAGGAGCACAAAATAATTACAAATTATTTCAACCAATTTCTTTTTTGTTCTTAGTTTTATAGAACAGTATCTATGAAAAAATTTACATTTATCCTTTGTTTCTTATTTTCCTTTAATGTTCTTGCCAATGGCCTCCTCGAAATCGAGCAAGGTTTGGACGAATATCACTATGCTATTACAGTGGAATGGGACCAAAAAGATAAAGTGTTCTATGAAGAAAAGACGCAGCAGTTTTTCAATATCGTTCAAGCATCTTTGAATTCAGGCGTGACGAAACAAGAAATAATCTCTTTGGTTGAAAGAAAAACAAAGGATCGTGCAAGCTTTGAGGCCCTCAAACTTAAAATGAATCTCCTCTCCTCACAAGCAGCATCGGCGAGTGAACTAGCTGAACTCCTAAAAATTAATTCTTCTGAATTTTATCAAAATGGCGCAAGCTGGAATGGCGAAGTTCTGGGCTACGTTGGTATCGGAGTCGTCTTTGCGGCCCTACTGGGCTACGCCATCTGGCATGAAATTAAGTACCAGTGCGTGGCCTGGGAAACTTACCGCGATTGTGATTGGGAAACAGATAGCAACGGCAATCGTTACTATGACTGTGATAACGAGCGGCGTTGTACTGAGTATGTGGAAAGAAACCCTAAATAATTCACTATAAATACTTGATATTTAGTGGCTCGGTTGACTCATCCTTCCGGTTGTCCTATTAAATGCTCCATTAACCTTAGTTAAGGAGTTTTCATGCGCTTTATTTCAGCACTTCTTTGTTTCTGCCTCTCATTTAACGTTTTAGCAGCTTCTGGATCAGTTCAGGAACTCGAAAAAGCACTTGATGATTATCAATATGCTTTAACGATTGAATGGGATCAAAAAGATTCAAAATTCATGACTGAAAAGACTGAAGCTTTTTATAAAACGCTTTCATCATTAATGGAAAACGGTCTGACTCAGAAAGAAATAATGGATCTTGTGTCTACAAAAACGACTAATCCAAAAGAGATTGAAGCGATGGCAATGAGATTAAAAATGCTCGCTGACGGCGCGACTTCATCAAGTGAACTTGCTAAATTGATGGCAGAAAATTCTAAGAACTTTTATTCAACTGGTGCAAGCTGGGAAGGTTATTATTATACTACTGGCGGGATATTATTAGTGGTTGCTGCTCTTGTTGGATATTCAATTTGGTTTGAATCTCAACGTACTTGTGTTGCTACTGCTCAAGGCACTCAGTGTGGATGGGTATCACAATACCTTAATGGTCCTCAGTTCTATCAGTGTTGGGAAACTACTTACTGTACTGAATATGTGAAAAAATAATTAGTTAAGCAGCTTTATCTTTAACCCGTCTTACCATAATTCGATGAAAACTTTGTTCTAGTTCAGGGAAATCCTGGCCAATAGAGAGGAAGTCAATTTTTGTAAGACGGTATACATCACAATAATTCTTGGCCACTACGTTTGCAGTCCTAAGTGATTGGGTTAGGAGTGCTATCTCACCAACACACTGACCATGCTTGATAATTGCAATAGTGTTACCTTGGTCATTCAGAACTTCAACTTCACCTTGATCAATCAGAAACATTTCTTCACCAACATCGCCTTTTTTAATAAGTCTATCCCCAGCAGAATAAGACAGTGCTTCAAGTTGCTCTGCAATTCTCTTTAAGCATGCTTGAGAAAGACCATGAAATATGGGCAAGGCATCGATGAGTTTTATTTTAATGTAGATTTGAAGGTCTTTTTGCAGCCCATGGGGTAGATCAGAAATAATGTTCGAATCATTTTCACTTAATCGCTTCTGTAAGCGATGCGAATAGTATCCCATTACTTCCGTTTTTAAGTTTCGAGGCACTTTGTAATATTCCATAAATGATGAGAGATCCTCAATCTTTTCACGATTCGCTTCATGATGTCGGTTTTTCGCCATAAGAAGATTTGAAATATTACCCACCATAATACCGAAGGCACTGAATCCAGTGAGCATCACAAACATCGTAAATAATCTTCCGATATCATTAGTAGGTGTAATGTCCCCGTATCCTGTCGTTGTAAGAGTCGTTACGGCCCAGTAGAGAGATTTGATGTAAGCTTCGCTATCAGATATGCCAGTCATGGGTTGTACCAAGAGCCATGTACAAGCAACCAAATGAACAGCAATTAAGGCTATGAGTCCAATTAGCATGATCCGTTTAGGCTTAGATAAATCATGCGTTTTATTAAGATCATTATAAGCTTTGAAAAGTCCTGCAAAACGAAGGAGTTTAAAAAACATCAAGTACTGCGGACCGATAATACCAAAGGGTAGGGACGAAAACAGCATGAACGATGTCCAAAAGGATTGATGTTTATCTTTTGATTTAGAATCTTGAGATTGCTGATTCCACCAAGGCATAGATGTTAGTAATATGAGGCTTAAAGAAACAGAAAGATTTGAAAATTGAAAAAAGATGCTCTCAGTTTTAAGAAAGTGATAAATGAGTGGTGTTTCAACCACTGAATAACTACATAATAAGGCCGTTAGTATAGGCCAAGAATTGAGCTTTTTTTCCATCCACAGCTCTTCGACTTTTAAATGAAATTCTTGAAAAAAACTGTGCCCGACGAGACTTGTCGGGCACGTGTGTTTTTAAGCTTTTACGGCCTTCACTTCGAATTTATCTTCATCAATATCATGTGACATGGCCCCAACGATTGCAGTTAAAGAAACATTTCCTTTCACCATAAGCGTTTCGGAAGAAATATAGGGCTGGTACTTCTGGAATACTTTGGCGAGCATTTCTGAGGTATGGATGGTCACTTCGATTCGATCTGAAACATTGAAGTTGGAGTCTTTTCGAGTTTTCTGGATACGGCTGACGATTTCACGAGCTAAACCCTCATCAATCAAATCCTGATCAAGTGTACAATCGAGATCAATCGTCACAAAACGATTCGTCACGGCTTGTGTACCTTCTTTGGCCGTTCTGAAAACGAGAATTTCTTCTGAATTAAAAGTCACACTATTGAGAGTAACAGTTCCACCATCTTCAATTTTTTGAACGTCAGCTGAAGACAATTTTTCAATTAATGGACGGAAGTTCGCAAAATCTTTTCCAAGTTTTTTACCAAGAACGGGAGAGTTTGGTTTTGCTGACAGAGTGACGAAATCAGCTTCATTGGTCATATACTCAACATTTTTAATGTTAAGTTCAATCTTGATGAATTCTTCAAGCTTCTTAATCTCTTTTAAAAGTTCAGGATCCTGATGAATAACCTTCAATGTTTTAAGCGGAGTTTTAACTTTCACGCCTTCTTGAATGCGCTTTTGACGACCAAGTAGAATCACTTGTTCCATACGGCCCACAGCCGTTTCCAAAGTGGCATTGATCATTTGCTCGTTTGCTTCAGGGTACGAACAAAGATGGACTGATTCTTCCATCTTCTTACCACCAAAAACTTTTAGTTCCTGGTAAATATGATCGGCCAAAAATGGTGTAAACGGTGCCATCAAGAGCGATACACTTTCGAGTGTTGAATAGAGAGTCGAATAAGCAGCAGTTTTATCCGCACTCATGCCTTCTTCCCAAAAACGGCGACGGTTCAAACGGATATACCAATTGGTTAAATCTTCAATGAAGTTGAAAAGTTCCGGAACAACATTATACAAACGATAATTTTGCATTTCATGGTTTACGTTCTTAATCAACGTCTGAAGTTTAGAAAGAATCCAACGATCCAAAATATTTTCAGAAAGAACCATTTTATCGCTAAGTTTCCAACCATCGGCAATAGCATAAGTGCTGAAGAATTTATATGAATTGTACCAAGGTAATAGGGCACGGCGAACCATATCCTTTACGCCTTCATCGGTGAAACGCAGCTCTTCAGCTCTTACAAGGCCAGAATTAATTAAGAAAACGCGAAGGGCATCAGCACCAAACGTTTCAATCAATTCATCTGGAGGAGTATAGTTTCTTAAACGTTTACTCATCTTCTTGCCATCTTTAGCAAGAACCATCCCATTTACAATAACGTTTTTGAAAGCTGGCTTATCAAAGAGAGCAGCAGAAAGAACAGTTAAAGTGTAGAACCATCCTCGCGTCTGATCTAAACCTTCAGCAATGAATTCAGCAGGAAAACCTTCTTTGAATATATCTTGATTCTCAAACGGGTAGTGGAGTTGTGCATAAGGCATAGCACCTGATTCAAACCAACAATCCAAAACTTCTGGAATGCGTTTATAAGTTCCTTCTTCTCCGGGAACTGTAAATTGAATATCATCCACGAATTCGCGGTGAAGATCTTTAACTTCAATGCCTGAATATTTTTTGAGATCAGCAATCGATCCCATACATACGGCAGTTCCGGTTTTATCATTGATCCAAATAGGAAGGGGAGTTCCCCACACGCGGCTTCTTGAGATTGCCCAATCACGAGCATTTTCGAGCCATTTTCCGAAGCGACCATCTTTAATTGTTTCAGGAACCCAAGTGATTTGTTGATTGGCCTTGACCATTTTATCTTTGACTTGTTCTACTGCCAGATACCACTGAGGCATGGCCCGATAGATAAGTGGAGTATCTGTGCGTGGACACATTGGGTAACTATGGACGAGGGTTGATTGATGAAATAATTGGCCACGGTCCTTTAAGTTTTTAATGATGTCTTTGTCTGCATCTTTAATTGCCACGCCGGCGAAGTCAGTCACTTCAGCTGTAAATCTTGCCGAAATATCTAGTGGAACCGGAGCTTCAGTAAAGCCTGCTGCTTTCATTACTCGATTATCGTCTTCACCAAAACCTGGGGCCTGATGCACGATTCCCGTACCATCAGTGGTGGTGACGTATTCATCATTGAGCATGACGAAGTAGCCATCTTTTTCAAGCTTATTGAAATAAGGAAATAGTGGTTCGTATCTTTCACCTTTAAGTTGTGCCCCAGTGAAAGTTTCTACTTCTTCGTATTTGAAATTTTTCTTATAAGATTCCAGACGAGCTTTTGCCATGATGATGAAAATATTTTTTTCAAGATCTTTAACTTTTACGTATTCAATTTCAGGATGCACACACAAAGCAAGATTTGCTGGAAGAGTCCATGGAGTTGTCGTCCATGCAGCGAAGTAAGTATTGGCATCTTTTTTTGTTCTGAAAAGAATCGTGATCGCCGGATCCTGAATATCCTGATAATTCTGGCCTGCTTCAAAGTTTGAAAGTGCGGTTTGCAGAGCAGGTGAGTAAGGAACAATTTTGTTCCCCTGGTAGATCAAACCTTTATCCCAGATGGATTTAAAAACCCACCATACGGATTCCATGTA
>JBILYY010000070.1:0-16298 GCA_044377495.1 Bacteriovoracaceae bacterium
AGGACTGGAAATCCCTTTGTCTCTATCATTCGCTTTAGTTTTTGTGCATTAACTAATTGAACTTTTTCTAGTTCAGGATGGTAGGTGTCCTGTAACACACCTTTGCCCATTAACACGTCTTGGATAGCTTGATCCCTTTCTACAAGGGGAGTTAGTTTATCGATCCAGTACGTATCAACATTCATGGGCTTAAAAATAACTTATAATCATGTCATCTTCTTCTTCAGTGCCATGATAGGCAGAAAAGTTGGCTTTATACATTAACATAAAATTTGTTTGCCCAATCTTAAAGAGCTGGACGGAATGGCCATAGCAGAGTGGGATGGTCAGGCTTCTCCCTTTGTTCGTATTAGTTCCAAAGATCTGACTATTAACTGTCTCCAGATTCGAAATTCCTTGATACTTGCATATAAAACAGCGCTTATCTTTCATCTTACTTGTATCGATAAGTCTGACATAAACTTTAGCGAGTTTCTTAATATCTAATAAAATATTAAGATTGGAAGTGTAATCTCAGGGTAAAAAATATGTGTAGGATTTTTGGATTTCGTTCAGTTCTTTTTTCCAAAGTGCACTCAAGTTTAGTGTCTGCCGAAAATGCTCTCATGGGCCAGAGTAGCAGGCATCCTGATGGATGGGGCATGGTTTATTATGTTGCTGATACTCCACACGTTGTAAAATCGACTGTCACGGCCGAATCAGACTCTCTTTTTAAACACGTGTCTGGAATTGTAACTTCACAAACTGTACTTGCTCATATTCGAAAAGCGACACATGGAAAGCTGACTTTACTAAATACGCACCCTTTTCAATACGGAAGATGGACTTTTGCACATAATGGAAATATTAAACATTTTGAGAACGTAAAAAAAACACTCCTAGAAGAAGTCTCAAAAGAAATGCGACCGTTCTGTCTCGGAGAAACTGACAGCGAAATTATCTTTCATTTAATTCTGACTTCAATTAATAAACTTGTTCCAATGCATGAGCCTAATCCTAACCTGAATCTAGTCATGCAAGGTATTTCAAATGCCATTACCCGTATCTGTGAAATCGTTGGCGACTTATCAATCAAAGAGACTGGCATCCCTACAGAGAACTACCTGACTTTTGTGATTTCAAATGGCCCGATTATGATTGCAATGAACGGAGGCATGAGCCTTTATTACAGTACTCACAAGAAGAAATGTCCTGAAAGAGATACATGTCAAAGCCTTGCCCCTTGGTGCGAGGCAGTTGCTCAAGGAGAAATGAATGTGAATCATTTAATTATTTCTAGTGAGCCACTACAGGGAGAAAATGTGTGGTTTAAAATAGCTCCAGGAGAATTAATCGGTGTTGATTCTCAAATGAAACTTAAATCTCATTTAGTGACGATTCCTTTTACCAAATGAAAGTTATTTTCTTTGATGGTTATTGTGGTCTTTGCAATGGATTTGTTGATTTCATGATTAAGATCGATAAAGAAGGCCAGTTCAAATTTTCTCCCCTTCAAAGTGAATACGCAAAATCCAACCTTAATCCTTCAGACATTTTGGATTTAAAATCCGTAGTAGTTTTGATTGATGGAAAAAGTTACCGTAAGGCCGAAGGAGTTTTCAAGGCCTTAACTTCAATTGGTGGGATATGGAGAATGACAGCAATTCTTAATTCGTTTCCCAAAAGCATTTTGAACTTTGGTTATGAATTAGTGGCCGAGAATAGATACCGACTGTTTGGAAAGAGAGACACTTGTCGCTTACCAACTCCAGAAGAAAAATCCAGATTTATACTTTAAGTTAGCGAACCAACCCTACGGCCTTGTAGGCATTCTCAAGAGTCACGCGTGATCGAACTCTAGCACGTTCAGCTCCGCTTTTCATCAGCTGGCTCAAGTAATCCTGATTCTTCATTAAATCGTCATATTTCTCACGTACTGGCTTAAGTGTTTGTACAACGACTTCAGCAAGGTCTACTTTCAGATGGCCATACATCTTCCCTTCATACTCTTGTGTCAGTTGATCAGTCGTTTTCCCACTTAGAACCGAGTAGATGGTCATAAGATTTGATAATCCTGGCTTAGTTTCAGGATCATACTTAACTTCTGTTCCAGAATCAGTTGCAGCACCTTTAATTTTCTTTTCGATTACTTTAGCGTCATCAATTATGGAAACAAAGTTTTTTTCATTTTCATCAGACTTGGACATTTTCTTTTCAGGTTCCTGAAGCGACATGATCCGAGCTCCTGATTTTCCGATGTAAGCTTCTGGCATTTTAAAAATGCCAGGGCCATAGCGGTTTTCAAAAAAACCTACGATATCCCTACACAGTTCGAGATGCTGTCTTTGGTCTTCCCCAACTGGAACTAAGTCAGCTTGATACAAAAGAATATCAGCGGCCATTAAAATAGGATAAGTATACAAACCTGCATTAATATTCTTAACGTGTTTTTCTGATTTTTCTTTGAACTGAGTCATTCGATTCAAGTAGCCCATTGGTGTAAGGCAAGTGAGTAACCAAGAAAGCTCCGTATGCTCAGGGACTTGAGATTGAACGAAAATAATATTTTTATGTGGATCTAAACCTAGAGCAAGATATTGAGCGAAAAAACTGAAAGTCCGCTGTTGCAAAACTTTAGGATCTTGAAAAACGGTAAGCGCATGCAAATCGGCAAGGAAGTATAAACAATCATACTGCTCTTGCAGTTGTTTCCAATTATGAATAGCACCAATATAATTACCCAAAGTTAAATCACCGGTAACTGTACTGCCGCTCAAAATTGTTTTTTTCATTTGGTAAGTATACGGTTCAATTTGCAAAAAAACAAGGAAGGTCAGACTACAATTGTGGGGCAGAAGCAGTGTCCGTTTTTTTAGATTTTTTATAAACCTTCACTGAAATACCTAAGGTCACTGGCATATAGTTCAGCCTGTAAGTCGCGGTTCCGTCCAAAAATGACTGCTTAATTTTTGAGGTTGTTATTTTTTGATCCATGAAGACTGCGAGTCTTCCTTTTTCATACTCAAGCTTGTGCCCAGCAGTGAAGGTTGCACCCTTTACTCCCCAATCTTGTGACTTAGAATCACTTCCCCAATAATCATCCTTCTTCATGTATGCACTATAGCTATTCCCAGCGATCAAACCAACCTGAACTGAGGGAGTGTAACTTAGTTTTCCATATTTTTTACTGGAAACGATATCAATTTTTCTTCCATAACCAATCTGTGGATTTATTTGTCGATAAGTGTTTTCAAGTCGCCAAAGGTGCATTTCACCTGGTTGATTATTATATCCATCAAATTCTTCGCGGACCTGCATTTCTTTATCGACTGCAACTCCATCGATGGTACCTGTAACCTGTTTGACCTGGTGATTTACCATCAGGTATTTCATGTGAAAAAGAGAAAGTGTAAAAACATTTTTTCCTTTTTCTACGTTAATCATAAAAGTATTTGTTGGTTCATCAATAAATCGAAAAGCATTATCAATACCCTTAAGATTTTCGGACTTAAAGTATTCAAAACTGTGTCTTTCTTTCCAATCAAAATCTTTGATGTCGACATTTACGCGAGAACTTCGCAGTTTAACATCGCTATTAAAATACTCAGTGCGAGTATATCCAAAATAAAATTTTATATTCCATTCATCACCGTCTTGATCAAGCTGTTTAATCGTAATAGGCTCAAAAGATTGGTCTTTTCCCATTTGATTTAAATTTTTACAAATACTTTGAACTTCTTTGGGAACTGCTTCTTTCTCATCTAATACTTTGGCCAAGTTTTTATGTAATTCTTCAAATGAGTTTTCGGAAGCAGGCTGGAGAACGAGACACTCTTCTTTAATAACTTCTTTAGGACACAAATCTAGAATATTTATATCCACTGAAAAGCTTTGCTGGCCGTAAGCGAGATTCGAAATAATAAGTATTAATAAGAGTGAATATTTCACGAATACCTATCGGTATTAATCAGGTTTTCTTAAGCTTTCAATGTAACCAACCGAAAGAACGAGCTTATCCCTGCCAAGTTACAATTGTTTTTCTTTCGCTAAAGTCCTCCATTGTGAAGCGAATACCTTCTCGCCCAAGCCCTGATTCTTTCACACCACCATAGGGCATGTTATCCGCTCGATAGGTTGGAATATCATTAAAAATTACCCCCCCAACTTCAAGCTCTTGAGCTGCCATCTGCTGCAATCTTGAGCTATCCGTAAAAACTCCGGCCTGAAGACCAAACTTTGAACTATTTATTTCTTCAATCACTTTTGCAAAGTCATCATATTCATGAAGGATCACGATCGGTCCAAATGCCTCATCACATGAAATTGGTAAATTTTTAGGAACATTTTTCAGGATGGTTGGTTCAATCAATCGAGAATGAGTAAATCCATTGACCTCGTCAACGGACTTGCCTCCAGCTAAAAGTTGAGCTCCACTTTTAGTCGCCTGATTAATCCAATCCAAAATCCTCTTAAACGACCGATCATCTATAATTGGTCCAACGAGTGTTTCTTTTTTCCATGGATCACCAAAACTAATATTTTTTGTTTCAGCTACAAATTTCTCTTGGAACTTAGACGCAATTTCTTTGTGAACAAAGACATGCTGAATTGAGATACAAATTTGTCCGGCATAGGCGAAAGACCCCCAAACCGTTCGCTGAACGGCCCTTTCGAGATCAGCATCTTTATGAACGATAACAGAAGCGTTTCCACCAAGTTCAAGACTAACTTTTTTACGGATGGCCTGAGACTGCAACATCCAGCCAACCGTATTCGATCCAGTAAAACTTAAAATAGTGAGGCGAACATCTTTCACTGCGATGGCCGTAACTTCATTGGCCGCCGTAAAAACTTGAAAGGCTTCCTTAGGAATCTGATCTTGAGCATCTGAAACCTGCACACGAGCAACCTCGAATATTTCAGCTAAAATATGCGAAGCACCAGGTGCTTGTGGAGGTGGTTTCAACATAACAGTTGCACCAATAGCAAGAGATGGTGCAACTTTATGGGCCACTAAGTTCAAAGGAAAATTAAAAGGAGCAATCGCCAAGACTGGGCCCCTTGGAACGAAATAAGAAACTGCTGCCGAAGTCATGGATGAGTAGGCTCGACCATAGGGTTCTATATCAAGTGGTACCAGGTCACCGCTGTAACGTTTGGCTTCCTCTGAAGCAATGGTAAAAGTTGAAATAGCGCGAGTCACTTCAGTATCCGCTAAAGTAACCGGCTTTCCTGCCTCGTTAACTATGGCCTTAACCAGATCAGCACGTCTCAACTCAATTCCTTCTGCCATCTTCAACAGTAAGCGCGAGCGGGTCGATCGACTGACATGACGAAATTTTTTGAATGCCTCATCACATGTAGTAATGAGTTTCTCCATCTGGTCTTTATCAACATTCAAATGCGTTTCCATTTTTCTCCTACAAAGACCAAATCGACTGGCCTAGAAACAGGTATCTCAATTATCGCCAAATAATTTTCCGTTCGGCTAGTATGACTGCCTCAGAGTTAAATTTGGAGGGCGTTATTTTTATAGAAAATTTCTGGATAAAAGATTCTACACGCTCTGGAAAAAACGCTGTCTCTGAATCTGTAATGTAAGTGATTGTAAAAATTGGTTGCGGGAATAGGATTTGAACCTATGACCTTCGGGTTATGAGCCCGACGAGCTACCAGACTGCTCCATCCCGCGACTGAAAAGAAGTAAACCGTTGTAAATTAAAGCATTTATACGCCGCCGTCGATGCCCTGTAAAGCTCAAAATACCCCAATTCTTTTACTCCAGCATAAATAGCTAAATTTCCTTGAAAATGGCCCGATAAATACCTTGTGACTGCTTAAAAAGGGACAAATCATGCCAGATCTAAAATCTAACCATAAAGAACTTTTAATCAAAATCAATACAGAAGAGCTGACTCCAACTCAGTTACGTCTGGTTAAGAGTGTCACAAGCCTACTGACTAATGTCTTAGCTTCTGATGAAGAAAGCGAATATTTTGAAATGAGCGCTGAGCTTATGAAAAAAGTTGCTGAGACAATCAAGCATGCTGACTTTGCTAATAAGAATAAAAATATGGCATATGGTGAGCAGGCAGTCGAATTTGCGGTCGAGTATCTAAATGATTCTTTGGATAACAATAACATCCACAATATCGACAATTAAGAAAAAACTTTCCAAACCAGCGGAAGAACTTCTATCGCAATTAGAAGCATGATGATCATTTCCATTATCTGATTTCGACTCTCGTTGACTTCCGAGTGAAGTAGTTTGGAAATTTCAGCTAAATTACCCAGCTTTTCGTTGATAGATTTTGTCCAATCATCAAATCGAAAGCGCTTTGATGAAGCACGAAAAATTTGGGCAAGATAAAAATCTCCCACAACCTTAAATGAATTTTCGACATTCTCAACGATCTCAGAAATCTCAAGATACATTTGCCCGGCCTCTTCTGCAAAACGGGCGTACTCTTTGGAGAAGATACCTTTCTTTTTGCCAACGACATTATTGTAGAGCTTATTCAGTCTTTCATCCAAAAGGTCATCATAGTATCTCATCTCTAGCAGTTGGTTGAGCGCAAATTCAATAACCAGTGGAACGTCCATAGAGCCATTTGGCTCAACCACTAAAGCAGAGTTCCAATCTACAACCACCAGATCATCACGTGAATATTGGTGAGTATTTTCCAGAGTTTTCTTTTTAATTGTATCAGAAAGATTTTCGTTTGCTTCGGCCAGAATAAGGGCCGCAACATCAACCTCGTCATTCAGGTTTGATAAAGGGACTTTAAGATTTTCAAACTGCTGAATGAAATAGGTAACGTAATCTTCATAAAGCGACCAATCATTATTCGTGAGAGGGATTGCGTATTTGATATCTTCTTGAAATTCTTTCGCCTTAATTTTGGAAATTTCATCAAGTGCGGTATCGTTTTCTAACCAACTGGCAATTTTGATGAGCTCAGTCCAGGTCGTTCCTTCAAAAATGGGAATCTGAAAACAAAGAGAAACAGTACCAAAGTGCCAGACTTTGGCGACAAGTTCACATGACTGAACAATATCCATAATTTTTACGTCGATAGCGCCCAGTTGAACTGAAACTGGAGACTTCGAAATGATCAGGGACATGTTATGTTTGCGATCAAGCTTGAAGCGCTCTTTGAGTTTTTTATCTTCAAAGAGGGCCTCTACTTTCTCAAGGTCAATCTCAGAACCGATGTCAAAGACTCGGTAGACTAGGATTTTCCCTTTCTTAACCTTTGTTTCCATATGAAGACCTAGTTTTTGCTGGCTTTCTCATCGTGCGAGCAAAGTTTAGAGCTGTTTCCTGAGCATGATCTTCAGCTAGTTTTGTAGCTGCTTCTTCAGCATTTCTTGCTTTCACTTCTTTCATAGACTGAACTGTTTCATAATAATTTTCCTTACGGAAAGTTTGAAACTTTCTATCATCGGCCGGACGTGCTGTTTTTGAAACAATCTTGGCAACTTTAGCAACGTTCAAAGTCTTCTTAACTGAAATAAATGAGCGTTTAGTAAACTTACTTCCATCATCATTTAGGCCAAGTGCTTTCTGAAGCTCTTTTCTAGTCGTGAACATATATTGACCAGGAGGAAGACCTTGAATATTTAATCCTTCAATCGCTACACGACGAAGTTTATCTACAGTTAAATCTACGGCATCACAGATTTTTCGAATCTCACGGTTTTTACCTTCATTAAGACGGAATTCAAGCCATGTTTTATTTGGAAGCTGCTCGATAACTCGAACTGATTTCGGTTTAAGTAGACCATCTTCAGTCATAACCCCACGCTTAATTCTTGCGAGGATCCCTTCATTCACGTGACCAAAAACTTTAACTTCGTAAACTTTCTCTACTTCGTATTTCGGGTGCATGATCATGTTAGCAAGATCGCCATCATTGGTCAGGATCAAGAGACCTTCTGAAAGGTAGTCCAGACGCCCCACAGGAAAGATTCTCTGTTTAACACCGTAAATAAGCTCCATAACCGTTGGTCTACCTTCTGGATCAGAAAGTGTTGTCATGTAAGCTCTCGGCTTATTCATCACGATATAAACTTTATCAATGGCCATTAATTCAAGAGTATTTCCATCAACCTGGATAACATCCGAGTGCGGATTAACTTTAGTACCAAGTTCAGTAATGACTCTTCCATTTACTTCTACGCGACCATCAAGGATATAACCTTCGGCCTTACGACGAGATGTAACTCCACAGTCAGCAATAACTTTTTGTAAACGGACAGAAATGCCCTGATTAGACGCAGTCATGAAACTCTCCAATCTGCCTCACGGCAGTTTTATGTTTTAGCGGGCGACGAGTTTAGTGCTCGTCGCTCAATTTGATTTCTTCATCAGATACTTCGTTTAGGAACGATAGGTCAAGATCAAAGTCTTTACCATTCATAATAGCGAGGTCAACTGACAGGTCTAAGTTATTGATTTCTCCATCAACTTCAAAATCCATCTCACTATTATCTAGCTTCACTCCGGTAAGTTGCTCAAAGGCAAGATCCAGAGCTTTTTCCAATTCTTGTGCTTCCATCTGGAGGTCTTTAGCTTCAGACTCCTCAACCTCTGCGATGTCTGCAGCTCTCATCGCTTCAAATTCAAAATCAACTACGGGCGCATTGAAAACAACCCCTTCTTGATTCAGATCGACTACTTTAGGCTCAACCACATTCATAAGAGTTTCAGAATTCATGGCCATGACATTTTGCTTTAAAGAAGAATCTCTATTCACAAAATCTTCCAGAATATCAAAAGCAGATTTACGAACATTGTTTTCGCCATCTGTTTTTTTCTTTTCTTCAGATTTAAGGATGGATGTGAATACGGTATCGGAAGCAATCATCTGTATATTGGCAGACAACTGATCAAGTTCTTCAAATTCATCCATATTAAATTTCTTAGCATCGCTTCTGAAAACCACTGATTTAATATCTGCAATAGTTCCAACAGTGTTCTTATTTGCCATTTCTTCTAATTCATACTCAGGTGGTAATCCAGAAATATCTGCAAGGTTGAAAACTTCAAGAAATTCTTCTGTCGTAGCATAAAGAGATGGGCGGCCAAGCTCGTCTGAGCGACCGGCCATTTTAACTAAACGTTTATCCATCAATGCGCGTATTATATGACTTGAATCCACGCCACGAATTTTTTCCACATCATTTTTTGAAACAGGCTGTTTATAGGCAATTATCGCAAGCACTTCCAAAGCAGTCGGAGTCAAAACGAGTGAATTGATTTTGAAAAGATTCTGAACAAATTTTGAGTATGTTGCTTTGGTACGAAATTGGTATCCATCAGCAACTTCCACTAAACGAATGCCATGAAACTTTTCTTCATATCCTGCCTGAAGTTTAATCAATGATTCATGAACGACTCTTAACGGAAGCTCAGCATCAATCTGTGCTTTTACTTTTTGAATTGAAATTGGACGATCAGACATAAAAATAATTGTCTCGATAGCACCACAAAGCGTATTTTCATTCAGCCCTGTACGGGCCATCCATAACATATCTTCTTGTTGTTTTTCATCAAAGTGACTGACCTCAAAAGAAAAGTCTTCGACTACTGTTTCTTCCACAGCTTGTTCTTTTGAAAGATCCCATTCGTAATTGATGTCGTCGTTCGTAGTATTCATGACAATTCCTTATTGGATAGGAGCTTCTGTAATTACAGGAGCTCCGTCATTAGTCTCACCTTCAGGATCAAAACCATTTGCTGACTCAGGATCAAATGAATCTAGGCTTTCCTTTACCTCGATGTAAATGGAACCCTTATCTTCATTCTGGAAAATTTGTAACTTTTTCAGACGAGCAAGCTCTAAAAGAGAGATAAATGTAATCACTTTATCAATAATTCCTGTTTCATTACTGTCAAGTAGGGTTTCAAACTGTGTTGTTTCCCCAACTTTAAGTAAAGTCTTCAGATGAAACAATTTTTCTTTAATTGAGAGACGGTCACGCTTAATCACAGCATATTTTTTCTTATCACGACGAATAAGATCCATCATCGTTTCTGTTAATTGCTGAAGATCAATGGGAGTGAGAATTGAATTCTCAATTGCTTTACGATCTATCTTAGGGTGAACAAAAATCTCATGACCTTTTTTAGGTAGGGCCCAGAGCCTCTGACCTAAGCGTTGAAAACGTTCAAGCTCTTCAAGTCTCTTTATAAGATCCCCGCGAGTCTGAATTTCAAGCCCCATGTCACCAGCGGTCAAGTTGATCATATTCTGATCTTGCAACTCATCAGCAGCGGCTTCTGACTTTAAAAAAAGTAGTGCTGCGGCCATGTAGAGATACTCTCCAGCGACATCGAAATTCAGGTCCTGCATTTTTTGGAGATAATCCAAGTACTGATTAGTGATGGTGTTGAGTTCAAGATCCTGAATAGGAATCTCATCTTTTTGCACCAAATGAAGAAGCAAGGCCAAGGGGCCATCAAAACGATCTACTTTAACTAAAATTTCATTCTCAGTCATAAACCCCTTAAGCTAATCCGCCAAAAAAACCAACAAAAGTGAACATAAGATAATTTGCAAGCATCTGTGCCGGAGCCAGTAAATAACCTAACGTGTGAATCCCCATAAAACTAAGCGCCATAGCTCCCATAAATATCATTGGAGTGTAACGTGCAAAGCCTTCGTATTTGTATAAAGCGGGACCTTTTAAAAATGATGAAATCATTTTGGAGCCATCAAGTGGAGGCAACGGAATCAAATTAAAAAAAGCCAAAATAAAATTAATGAAAACTGAATAGCGAAGCATTTGAATAAAAACTGAATAGTACTCCCAGCTGGTGGAAACTTTTGTTGCAATAACAGCGAGAAGAATAGCAGATACAGTCCCTAAAATTAAATTCGAAAGTGGACCTGCAAAGCTTACCCAAAAAATACCCTGTCGTACGTTTTTGAAGTTTCTAACTTCTATAGGAACAGGACGCGCCCAACCGATCATGGCAAAACCGGTAATTGCGGCAAAAAGTGGAAAAAATATTGTTCCCCATGGATCATAGTGAGCAGCGGGATTTAGCGTGAGCCTGCCTTCATTCTTTGCAGTTGGATCACCAAACTTATTGGCCATCCAAGCATGGGCTGCTTCATGCACCACAATCGCCATTAAAAAACCAGGCAGCGACTGCGCTATATTGAAGACAATGCTACTTAAATCATTCATGTTTCATTAATATCAAAAGCTCTCGTATGACGCAATTTATAAGTTGAGTTGAGTAGTCGGTTACGCAAAGCAAACCCCTTAAAATTCCAACGTTGTTTTTGGACAATCTTGATCAGCTAGCTCATAATCAATTTATGAACGACAAGACGAAGAAAGCTCAGGTTATTTTAGCGGCAATTGACGAACAGAGTCAAAACTTCAAGTTTTTATTGCTTCAAACAAATGAGCGCCGTGGACAGTTTTGGCAGAACGTTACGGGAAAAGTTGAAAATGATGAATCTTTCGAAGAAGGCGGCCTAAGAGAAGTGATTGAAGAAACTCAGCTCGATATTGAAACGATAGTTGATATTGTTGATCTTGGTTTAAGTTATGATTTCACTGATCAGCGTGGACGCAAAGTTCATGAAAAATGTTTTCTCATTATATGTGACAAAAAATGGGACATCAAAATAGACCCTAAGGAGCACCAACATTTTAAGTGGATTGATCCGTCTGAAGTTGATGAAGGAATAGTAAAATATCGCTCAAATCTGGAAACACTTGAGAAGGCAAAACTTATTCTTAGAAACTGGGGAGCTTGATGTTTTGGCTACTTCCTTTGTTAATAGGTTTTGCTCATGCTCAAGGACCACTCTCATCGGGATACTCTAAATCTTCGGAACATTTTGAACAAAGAAAAGATAATCCAAGTCGACGCCTCCCGTATGAAGAGGCAAAATTTCAATTTATTTTGGAAAGTGGTACTGAATATGGACACGTTCAGGCCGGACGTTATCTCGTCCGAATTGAGGATAACAAAGCCGTGGAATTAACCGAATCTTTTTACGGAAAATTCTACAAACAGCAGGATGACTCGGGATTTAAATATATTCAAAGCAATGATGGGAGCTGCGTCTATAAGCTGAAATCGGAATTTTTTAATAGTGTCGAACTTGAGCTTGCTCTCCATGAACCTCCTCTAAAATACACACCTGCTCCAACAAATATCTTTCACACAGACTATGATAAAAAACTCATTATATTACCCGAATTAACTATTTTAGTTGGAATGGTTCAGGGCACATATATGAAAGATTTATTCAACGACAATAAAGCTGAGACAGGTCTAACCAATCAATTTGGAATTAATTTTGCCACAAATTGGATCCTTCCTGTTCAGGCCGGTTTTGTTTTTCATTACGAAAAATCATCCTATCCTCTTAGAGATGGAGGAAATGTATTCTACTCTTCACCTTCTATTGGTCCGCAATTTAAAACTAAAGACTTTGATTTTTGGGGAGAACCCATTAGGTTTCAAACACAATTCAGGGCCAGTCCATTTGCTCGAGCAACAGCTGAGACAAGCCAAGGCAACGTTGCTTTTAAATTTAATTCTGCAGATCTTCTATTCTCAGTTGAGCATCCTATCGAAAATAGAGTGGGGGCATTTGTATTAGGACTTTTTTTTCAAAATCAATGGTTAAATATAAAAGAACAGCCCGAAATCGTGAGTATTAAGGCATCAAATAATACTAATAAAAGTTTTGGACTCTCGCTGGCACAGGTTTTTGAATGAAAAAAATTCTATTCATTTTAATTCTTTCAATTACAAATGCCTTTGCGCTAGATGCCGTTGTGACCGTTTTAGAAACTCCACTATTGAAATCTCCTAGCTATAGTGCACCGGTGGTTCAGTACTTAAGAAAAGGTGACATCATTAAGGTTCACCCCTCTTTAAATAATAATACTGAATTTGATCACCTCGCTCCGGAGCCCCAAAAATTTGCAAAACTAAAAAAAGAGTTAGATGAATCTTCTGAATGGAATCAAGACCCACTTTTTAAAGGTAAAGCAACTAATGCTCACATTGAAGATGAGTTCATTCCTACATTAGATCGGCAAGGAAACACTGTATATGTTATCCGGGATCACCTCTATGTCTACTTCACGAGTCCAAAAGAATTACATCAACCAAACTTCAGGAACGATCCAACCGATTACAGGTTGGAAGAACCGCTCCCTAAAAGATATCCACTCGACACTGAAACCGGTTATAGAGGCCTTGTAACATTGGGATTAACTCAGCCTTATTATGAAAGTTATCCGTATCCTTCAAGCGTGAAGGCCAAGGGCTATACTAGCCCTATTGATTTTAATATCTCTTATCTCCGTAATACTCCAAATGACAAACAAGACCGATTTTATTTGGGAGGAACTTTTAACATTCGGACATTTTCTAATTCGTATACTCTGTTCAATGGAAATAGCTCCAAGGAAGAAGGCATTAAGCTGGGAGCTGGCCCTTACTTTAGTTATGATGCATTCAAAGGGCATAAAAACCGCATTAACCTCTATGGAAGCATAAATCTTAACTTTTTTAATCAACTTAATGTATCTCAGAAGCAGGCGGATATCGAAGAGCAGAGAAACTATCGGGCCATGACTATTTCCCCAAGAATGGGCATTCAATACCACCGGAAACAGGTCCTAGAAGACGTGGACTTCATTTTGGGTACATCCATGGAGCTTGAACCGGCAACAACGTTCAGGACAAGTTCTGCCGCCAATCAAGAGACTTGGTGGGTCAGTAGGGGCAGTGATAAATTTAAGACAAGAACGACATTTACGTTGGGCGGCTACATAGGCTTCCAAACGGCCTACTAATTTAGTCAGAATGCTGTAAATTTTTTTTTCAGTATTTAAAAGAAATGACTAAAGTTTGTACAGCACCCTCCGAAAAGTTGATCAAATGGACTTACAGGATGTGAGTCTCGATCTTAAAAACCATGGAGGGTTTAATGACAACTTTTAACAACACAAATTCCAACAACAATTCTAAGAAAAGTGCTGATCAAGTAAAAGATGTGCTTTTCCAAAAAATTGGAAACACTTGGTTTATCTTTTCTGAAGTAAATAACGAAGTTGTTTATTCTGTAATGCCTCAAGGTATGGATCCAAAGTCGACAAAATTAGAACTCTTTAACATCATTGAAGAACATATGTCGAAAGTTGCCTCAAACAAACGTCGTAGTCCTGAAGCTTCAGTTGCTTAATGGCCGCTTTAAAGATCAAACCCACTGAATTGGCCAAGCTATTTCCAGATGGTAAGGATCAGACCTCCAACGACAAAAAACTCATTGAGGCGCTACGCAGCCGTCTCAATGAGATGCTCCAAGATGAAAAGATGGCCAAGAAAGCCGCTATGATTCTAGAGTCTTGGATTAATCCAAAACGTAAGTGAATTCTTTTTCCAAATCATTCAAAATTCAGTAGAATCTCTCAATAATACAAAGAGAGAAATTATGAAAATACCTTTTATCGATATTCTTCGTTATGAAAAAAACTTCTGCGAAACGGTGACTGAAAAAACTGCAGCTCTTTTAAAAAATGGCCACTTCATTGGTGGCCCTGTCATTGCAGAATTTGATAATAGCATCAAGGCGTACACTAAGACTGCTCACGCATTAGGTTGTGCAAATGGAACCGATGCCATTCAAGTTGCACTTCGTGCGGCCGGTGTAGAAAAAAATGATCGTGTAATTATTCCTGATATGACTTTTTGGGCCACTTTTGAAGCCGTCGTTAACGTTGGCGCAATCCCCTACACACTTGATGTTTCGAGAGAAACTCTCCATGTAACTGCACATGGTATGAAAGAAGCGATTGAAAAATTTAACCCTAAAGCGGCCATCATTGTTCACCTTTATGGATGGGCCGTTCCAGAGACAATGGAAATTAGAAAACTATGCAAAGAAAAAGGCGTTGTTTTAATCGAAGATTGCGCTCAGGCAGTTGGCGTAATGATCAATAATGAAAGTCTTTTCACAAATGCATACGTTGCAACGACAAGCTACTATCCTGCGAAAGTTTTAGGGGCCAGCGGAGATGCGGGCGGCATCTTTACCACAGATGGAAATGTAGCTCAGGTCGCACAAAAACTTCTTAATCACGGTCGTACCAGCCACTATGAACATGGTTATATCGGTTGGAATTCTCGTATAGGTGCATACGAAGCAAACTTTATGGTTGAAGCTCTCAAACATCTTGATGCAAGACTTGATAGTCGTAGAAATGTTTGTAAGCAGTACCGTGAAAAAATAAAAAATCCTCAGCTAAAATTTCTTGGTCCAGCTGCGAATGTTGCTGAGAATGGCTATCTTTCAGTTGCTCTCATGACTCCAGAATCAAGACCGGCCTTCATTGAATATTTAAAGAAACATGACATTGGTTATGGCACGGTTTATCCGGGTGCTATGAGTGAACAACCGGGCGCTGTCGGACACCTTGGTGGCAAAATTTCTCATGGTCACGCTGACTGGATTGCTAAATCAGTAATTAATCTTCCGTGCTTTGCTTACATGACAAAAGAAGAAGTAGATTTCGTGATTGAAACAGTAAATCAGTACAAATAATTTCTGAATTAAACTTTATTTCCAGAGGAGAGGTTGACGATCCTTGTCAGCCTTTCTTCTAATATCCACACCTTAAGATCATCTAAATTCCCATCAAATATTTCTTAACAAAAAAAATCCAGTTTAGGCAAAAAATTCCTAATGTTTATTTTTTATCAAACCGAAATGCTAGGTCAACAACGACCTTTTCATAGTGAGAGGGTCAAAAATAACAAAAGGGCATGGTTGCCCGATGATGGGATCTGAACACCCCATTTACTAGCACGGAGGTTTTATGGTTTTTAACGGAGGATAGGTTTATGGGTTTCAGAATTAACACAAACGTGGCGTCACTACAGGCACAGACTTCCCTAAACAAGGTGAACAAAGAATCTCAAGAGAGTTTCTCAAAACTAAGTTCAGGAACAAGAATTTCGAAGGCCGCAGATGATGCTGCAGGATTAGCGATCTCTGAGAAAATGAAAGCAGAGATTAGATCAACTCAGCAAGCTAATCGAAACGCGAATGACGGTATATCGATGGTACAAGTAGCAGAGGGTGGGTTGAACGAAACGTCTAGTATTTTAGTACGTATGCGTGAACTTTCTGTCCAAGCGGCTTCTGATACTGTTGGTGATGCTGAAAGAGGTATGTCGAATTTGGAATATCAACAGTTGAAACAAGAAATGGACCGTATTTCCCAGGTGACTGAGTACAACGGTACAAAACTTCTTGATGGAACTGGTGATA
>JBILYY010000003.1:0-46240 GCA_044377495.1 Bacteriovoracaceae bacterium
GTTTAGTTATTGTTACAACCTTTGACCAAGTAACAGTGAAATCAAGATTGTCGCCAATTGCATAAGTATCACTTGGAGGAAAGGTCCATGAGATAATGGTGCCAGTAACACCATCAACTAAAACCCCCGTTAAGGTCGGAGGCGTAAAAGGAATAGGACTGGCATCATTAGTAGCTACATCTCGAATGGTTCCCCCATTTAAACTAATCGAAGCCGCCATCCCAATTCCGTCTGAATCACCGTCAATGTTGGTGACAGTGTATCGGAAAGTTGAAGTCGTAGAAGGACTACTTGTTGGTGCAACAAAGACGGCCTGTAGTACGGCTCCAGTCATGAAGGTCAATGTAATGCCGGGTGTGCCAGTAACATTCACAGGCTCTGACCATGTGGCCACAAAATCGATTGTCTCACCAAGCTTATAAGTTCCATTTGCGGGACCACTAATTCCGATAAGAGTAGGAACAATTGCATCAATTCTAACATTCGTTAAATCTGGTACGTTAATATGTAGATAAGAATTATTTCCAGCAGCGTCTTTAATTGTCGAACCACCAACCAATGAAATTCCTGAAACGAGTCCAATGCCGTTAGTGTCCATCTGACCTGGGAGGACGATGTAAGAAAACGAAGCCGTATTTGTTCCAGTTTGAAGGAACGTAGTTGTTACAGTAGTCGATCCAATCATTAAATTTAAAGCAGGAGTGCCTACGATGGTAACATCTTCATTCCACTGCAGGTTAAAGACCAAGGTGCTGCCAGATTTATGGATTATGTTTGCCGGAGAAGAAGTGATCGTTGCAAAAGGCACGACACCGTCAATTTCGTAAGCATTAGGTGCATTAAGTAAAGAAATTGCAATACTATAATCGGCATTATTACCAGAAGCATCCTTAAGTTGTCCGCCGTTAAGCTCTAGGCCTGTTGTGGTTATTCCATCTGAATCGAGATGGCCTGCCAAAACGGTATAGCGGAAAATTGAACTCATTACTGTGCTACCAGATGAAAGATAGCTTGCGTAAAGAGTCGTGGAACCAACTTGTAAAACTAATCTTGGGGAACCAGTAATGAAAGTTGCTTCTGACCATTGGACTTCAAAGTCTAGCGTGTCGCCAATCTTGTACCCATTAGCAGGAGGCGCAGTGGGTAAAACGAAACTTGAAACAGTAGATGATACACCATCAATATTGTAGCCAGTGTTAAAGTCGGTGAAAGTCAGTATAGCATTGTGGCCACGAATATCTTTAATTGTCCCAGTAGTCAAAAGAGGTGAAGTTATGACCACTCCATCTGTATCGTCGTCACCAATCTGAGCGGTGTATCTGAAGTTAAGTGTATCAGTTCCAGTGCCTGAAATATAAATCGCACTTTGGGGATTTAAACCAACAGTCACTGTCATTGTTGGATAAGGGGCCACAATATTCACGACTTTATTAAATTTAAGAGAAAAATAAAGGTACTCGCCTGTAATTAAATTTTCCGGGCCTGCAGAACTGGCAAGAATAATTGCAGGTGACGTACCATCAACCAAAATACCCGTAGTATCAGGCGGCACATAGGAAAGGATGGCGGGCCTATTCCCAAGATCTTTAATTGTTCCAACATTAATTGTTCCAACATTTAGGTCAATGGGACCGGAGAGGGAGATACCATCTAAATCCAAGTCGCTTGTGGTTGTAGTATAACGAAAGACCAATGAGCTTGTTCCACCACCCAAATGATAATTAGCATAAACAGTCGTGTTTCCAATAATAAGCGGAAGACGTGGTGTACCTGTTACATTCACAATGCCATTAAAATTAAGTGTAAAATCGAGATTCACTGATTCAAGATATGTTCCATTGATTGGCCTTGCAACTGTAACAACATAAGGTCCCGTTGAAGCATCAACATAGACAGTTGGCGTTGCTGGAACAGTATATATCATTGCCGCATTATGTGTTGCTGCCAAATTTTTAATTGTCCCGCCTCTAAGATTCATGGGAGAACGAAGAGTAATACCGTCAATGTCTACGTGGTTTGTTAGAACCGTATATCTATAGATAAGAGTATTGGTCCCAGTACCGCTGAGGTAAGTCGCAAGAACAGTTCCCGTGTTAAGTGCAATCGTTATGGCCGGAGTTCCTGTCACATCAACGGCTTCGCTCATGAGGACGGTAAAGTCCAGATTCTGGCCTGCCGTATAGGTTGCTGGTGCCGGAGGAGTGACACTTGTAATAATTGGTTGGGCCACATTGACTAAAATATTTGTTGATGTCGTAGTGTAAATAGTTGAGGGGACCGAATTTCCGGCCTCATCTGTAATTGTTACTACTGAACTTAAATTTAACAGATTTCCACTTTCAAATCCGTCAACATCAGAGTCAGCAGCTGCAATTAACCGTGAAAACTCTAGATTCGCTGTGCCTGAGCCTGACTTGTATTTTGATGTAAGCGTAGTTGAACCTAAATAATAAAGACTAAAAGTAGGAGCACCTGTAACAAATACTTTTTCTGAATACAGAAGACGATATTTTAATTGTTGGCCAGTTGCATAGTTTCCACCGGTCGGAGCAATGGTCTGAGTGGCGTAGGGAACGATACCATCCACTTTGATTTCACTCGGAGGAATATCAAGACCTGTAGGAACATTCTCAACCACAGAACCACCTGGCGAATATGTCAGTGTTCCGCCATTTAATTCAATGTTGTCTTCGAACGAAATACCATCCGTATCAAGATCCGCTGACGTTACAGTATACCGAAAAATTAAATTTTTTGTTCCAGTCCCTGATTCATAATAAAATCGGCGTATGATAGGGATAAGTTCAATTTGGGCATCAAATCCAATTTGGGTATCAAATCCAATTTGAGCATCAATATAGGGAGAATTTGTAACCGTAATAGGAAGAGGGAAGCGAAGTGAAACATCAATATCATCACCAAGTTTTTTCCATCCATTTCCTGCGAGTACTGTTTGTAATGTTGCGCCTGGAAAAAAATTAGTTGCTGCTTGCTTGGCGCCCGTGACTTGTTCTTTGACCTGACAGGCCTGAAATAGGAGCGAAATGAATAAGATCAGTAACAGTTTAAGCATCATATTACCTATCGTTCTTATGATATTTTACCTTAGATTTATCTAGGGGGTTCTAAGCCATTTAAATAAGAATGGAAGTCAGTTTGGAAGGAATCAAAGTGCCAATATAAGTTGCTTGTTTTGAAAGGGTGAAGTCACCGACTTCACCCTTGGAGAATAAGATTAGTTTTTAACAAATGGGGGACGGAATAGACCAGCATCTTCGTTAGGCGCAGTACCACTAAAAATCGATGTGGCTTCAATATTTTCGCCTTCGACATTGAATACTCCTATGGCCGGATCACAGTCAGTGGCCGATGCGACAGATCTACCGAAACTTACAAATGCCGTATCTTTTATGCCTTGAAAGGGAGTGTTCCCAGCTGTAGAAAGTTTGTAAAGAGGGTCATTACCTGGATCAATTCTGATTGGTGCCACGCCTAAGCCTACAAACTCACTTATGTCATATGAGGCGCTTGTTTCAGAAATCGTTTTACAATCACCACAAGATAAAGTCCAAACTGATGAGACGGTTCTGAGTCTGGCCATATAGAGCCTATAGGTACCACTCACAGGAGTGCCTTGTGAAACTGCAAAGAGTCGCGCTTCATTTAAGTAAGGGACGATTTTTAAACTAGATATAGACGCGTAATTAAAATAATTATCAGTATCTGATGAAGCATCGAGATTGGCAGAATCATTTATATCAAATTCGTCTTGAAGATCGACATTGATATCGTAGACGCCCATCCTGTAATTTGTTGAAACAGCTGTTGTCGCAGCAACCCAGCCAAATGTTGTGCTGCCTGCGACTTGAATATCGAGTAGGGCAAGGCCTGACATAATATTGAGTGAGTCGCCTGCTGCGATCGCGTATGAGCTAGGGTCTACCTTGTAGAGTCTACCAGCGCTTCCTGTTTTACTAACAATAGCAATCCAAAGTTTTGATCCATCATAATAGCTATCAAACTTGAGCGCAGCATCCATAGTGGTAAGACCGGCGAGGTCAGATGGTTCCTTGAGAGCTTCAGCAGGAACATTCATATGTGCACCTGTCGTGCTGTGGTAGAATGAAAGTTTATCGTTACTAGCTCCACCTAAACTGGTGTTTATGAAAGGAAGATACCATGATCCTGCATGGATGTAGATCTTGCCCAATTGATCCGCCATACGAGCATTTGTTGTAGGGGGGGAAGCATCAAAATAATCTAGCGTACTTGCGCCATTGATCGTGACTGTATTTGAAGTCCCTGCCACATTCGAAGCCGAATAACCGGCAAGTAATGGGTCTGTAGACTGATTGATGAGGGTTACTAAATTGGTGGCCATAGTTATGCCCGAACAAGTGCTACACATAATATTAGATACACCGTCGTAAGTACCGAAAGTAAAGGCAACGTTTCCGTTAGGAGTTTGGAGAGTGAATCCACTTCCTACTGTCATACTACCGCCGCTTGGGTTTATTACGATAGAAGATACGGCCGAAGTTGCAGTTGCTGTACAATCGGTAGATGTTGGAAGGCAGTTATTTACGAAGCCTAGGCCATCGTAGTCAAAACCAAATTTACCAGCATGATTATTTGGCACAAGTTTTCCACTCGTTAAAGTCAGATCAATTCTTCTAACTTGTGGATAAAAACTAAAAGGTGAGCCAGTACGAGAAGCAAGGTAGGCAATATAAAGCTCAGTAGATGTACCGGTTATTGAAAGATTTTTTACATCAACCAATGTTCCTGTTGGAACAGCATTGAAAGATACGATTTCAGTGGTACTGATCTTGTCTATGCCAGTGCCATCGCGTACGAGAACTTTTTTCACATAAATTCTCTGATCGTTTCCAATACTGGCAATATAAGCAGCTGATGAAGTGACGGAGTTAAAAGTTGAAGGAGTGTCATACCAAATGGCCGTCTCGACCCCATCGTCGCCTGCTAAAGTCGCAAGTTCAGGTGAGCCAGATTCTGAAGAAAGATCATGAACAACTGCAATGTTATTATTAACTTTAACATTCCAAGGGGTAGCATCGTTACAAATTGATACTCCACCATTAAATGTAGGGCTGACTGTTGGGACAGCTGCTGCAGGCTGATCTTCCGCACAAAGCATGAAAGACATATTTTGGTCTGCTATTACATTTAATTCATCAATATGCGAAGGAGTCCAAATTAAGTTAAGTGAAGTGGCCCCAACGATAGGTTCCCACTGAAGGACAACACTACCATTATTTATCGCATACCACTGATAACGGAAAGTCTTCTCAGTTGCGACTGCTGAACTATCAGTTAGAATACTCGCAAAAATATTGCCGATAGTCACAGGATTACCCACAAACGCGTACGGAGTTAAAGCATTATAGGTTGCAGGACTTGGAGTTGATCCCGCTGTATTTAAGACCGGAAGAGGGTTGTAATTAGTAATAGTCGAGCTGTCGGTAATACTTGTGGCCGCTAATCCCGTTGCTGTAGTGGGAACGTCTGTCACATAGAGTTTGAAGGTAACTGCGCATGTAGCATTTCTTAAGGTCGCATCACAACCAAGACCCGTAAGATTGAGCAAGAAATCTTCTAGCAGGTTATAATCGAAACTTAAGATGTATGGATTTGTGCTTGTTGTTCTGGTAATTATTCCAGAAGTCAGTTCCGTTTCAGTTGTGCATCCAACATCGATGCAGTATTTAATCTTCCAAGTATGGTTATCTAGTTCAGCATCAGTGATCTCAGCATAAAAAGAGATTGGAAGGGCAGCGACCGTCCCTTCAGTTGCGTCACCAACAGACCAAGATGCAATTGTGGGTACAGTTTCAGTTTCGGTCACACTTGAAAAACTCCATGTGCGAGTCGTAGAACTCATTGGAATTCCTGGAGCGATGGGTGAGCCTGAGTCACTGATTTCTGCTTGGATTGAATACACGTGTGTATTTAAAGCAAGTGGACCAGAACCATTAAAACTATTTATTCTAAGTTCACATTCATAACCATCATTCCCAACAAGATCTGGTGAGGCAAGAAGATAAGGATCTGCGACAGAGTATCCGGCTTTGGTACAAGTCTGAATATTTACTCCGTCCTGATAAAGGCGAATAGAGTAATCAAATTGTGCATCATCTGCTGGTGAATCATAAAAATCATCACCAGTTGTAAGACTACTTAAAGCAATTCTTACTTTAAAGTTTGTATCAGAAGTGGTGGTACAACCAGTCTTAGATGTGCCTGATGTTGTCGCACAAGTCATTGCTGTCATCGTCCCAAACGCAACCGTTGGTGCTTGGTTTTGTGGTTTAACTGAAAAATTCCAAGTAATAGGGTATGAACCAAGAGATCCGTTCATATCTGAAAGTGCGTATTCAAACCCTGTTGCCTCATCTGTGACTTTTGCCACCAATGTATGAGTTTGAGTTGTTGTTGATGATGTATTAGAAAAGATAACCCCGTTAAGAGTTGCAGCTGCTGCATCACTTAAGCAGATTTTATTATCAATAGCAGTTGTGGTACCCGAGTAGATACTCGATGCTCCGTCTAGATAATAATCTACACGCACAAATAAGCTATCGCCGGAGTAAGTTCCCTCACCGCTTGCGATAGTCACACAATAATCACCCTGGGCCGGCGTAAGAATAGGAAGCCCGCCGGCAGGAATAAAGTTATATGTAGTCGAAGCAGTATAAGCGACACTGTCATAGGCAGTAGTAATCGCCGAAAAACTCGGGCTTGTTGATGATGAATAAATATCTCTTTTCGTAACTTTCGAAAGTGCCGGATGAGCAACAGTCGCACTCCATTGTTGTTCGGCCACAACTTCGGCTGCTGTATTGGTCACACGAGCGATGATAGTGTAAGCACCGACAGCGATTGAATCAATTAAAACGGGATCAAATGCATAGCTCGGATAGTTATACCCACCTGAACTTGTACTGGTGAATGTATCAGTTTCGGAGTCAATTAATAGGCCCGATCGATAGAGCTTCCAGTCTGTTCTGTATCCAGCACCAAGCGTAACGGCGCCATTGTTATAAATCGTGAATAGGAAATTCTGGGGAAGTTGTGTTGGTGTATAAGATGATGCATAAAGCGCCGGAGTCACACTTGCTGACTGAATAACCGGCTTGGGGTTTTCGTTAATCACAAGTTGAAAATTATGTGAATCTACAATTTTGTTGCTGGTATCTTTTACTTTTACTGAAATGATATGAATCCCAACTTGTGCGGCCAAGAACGTTGGGGCAAAAGAATAAGAAACTTCAGTATCAGGAGTAATAGGAGTAGGTACTCCGTTATAGATTCTTTCCCATTCAACTGTGTATGTCTGAGCATACGGATCATCGATAACAACACTAAAAGTCATCGCAGTTGTATCGTTCTTATATTTTGTTAGTGAAGTCGTCGGTAAGAAAGAATCAATGTTAATAAATGAGCTTGGCCCGTTGACTACGGGAACACATGTCCTGAGTGCAGCACTGAATGCTTCGTTAGAACTACACTCCGTCTGCTTGGTTTGAGGCACACAGGCCGCAAATAAGAGGAGTGATATTAATAGAGCAATAGATTTGAAACCAACCATAGTTTCTTTCCTTTTAATTCTGTCTCAAGCTTTATCGGACTTTTTTCTGAAATTCCTTAGGCTTGAAGCAGATTCAGAATTATGGGTTGACTCTATTGTCGGTGATGGACGACCAAAGAAGTCAGGATTTAAAGAAATTCTTTACAAAAACGATGATTTACAAAGAAAGCGCGCAAGGGCAAAATTTTAAGAGCTAGGCATTATTGACCATATTTGTTGGCATCCTTAAAACTAGGAAGGGCGAAATGTTCTCATTTTTAAAACCGAATCTAACCACTCAAAAAGCTCAAGGCAAAGTCATTGCTTTGATGAATCAGAAGGGTGGCGTTGGTAAAACGACTATGGCCTTTAACCTTGCGCATGCCTTTGCTCATCAGGGTAAAAAAGTTCTTTGCCTAGATATGGATCCGCAGGGCAATTTCACCTCTCTATTTAATGTCGAAATTCCAGACAAACATATGCATCATTTGTTGATTAATTCCGTTAAAGAATTAAAGGCCCTTCATACATCTGTTTTGATTTCTGATCTTATTATGAAAACTGAACAAGAGGATGGAGTTCACATTGACCTTCTTCCGGCCGGTCAGGAACTATCTGGTTTTGAGTTAACAGTTGCAGGCATCAATGCTCCAAGACAATTAATCTTAAAGAAGTTCATTGAAAAATATGAACTGCGCTCTCAATACGACGTGATTGTTATTGATGGTCCTCCTACACTTGGGCTCTTGGTCGTCAATATTCTTTGTGCCGCAGATGGTGTGCTTTATCCATTTGTTCCGGACCGTTTTTCTGAGCAGGGATTAAAAAATATCCTACAAGTGGTATCCGACATCGCTGAAATGGAAATTACTTCGACTCCAAAAAATCTAGGTTATATTCCGAACCTTTTTGATGTCCGCCGTAAACAGGCCGGATCAGACCTTGCGCATATCAAGGAAACTTTAGGCGAGGCGTTTGTGTACGAAGCTTTCACAAATAAGGTACAGTTCGGCAAGTCTTTGGCCCAAAGGAAGTCTGTATTTCAATACAAGTCTAACGAGTACAAAGATCTTCAACGTCAGTTTACAGTGATGACTGAAACTGTCCAAAAGGAGCTTCTGTCATGAAAAATAAGAATCCACTTTATGTAGTTAAGGGGAAAGACGTTCAAGAAGCTAAAGATCTTTTTGACTTGGTCATAAAGAAACTTAATCTTGAACCTGTTGTTCAATTTATTCAGACTATGTTGAAAATGATTTTAGAAAACATTAAAAACTATCCAACTTTCATTGCAATGAAGAATCTTCTGGATGAGTTGGTAGTAAGATACTTTGGACTGGTGAAGAAATTTGGATTGGCCTAGTAGCTTCTACGTTTCGGAGCCGCTGCTCGAGTTTTAACATTATCTTCCATGTCATTTCCAAAATACTTCTGCTCGAGGCTTTGAGTATCGATAGGTCGGGCCCGTTCTTGCGTGGGTGTTGCTCTTGCAGTCATAATCTTCACATCATTGGCCGATTCTTCCAGGAATTGCAGCTCTTGGTTTAATATAATCGCCTCTTCAGCAGAGTCCTGCGCCCATAGAGAAGGGGTAATTAGTAGGGTAAAAAGAAGAATTTTATTCATCATGATGTGTCTCCTGTGATAAAGGATACTCAATTTTTGGCCATTACCACAAGCTAGATTGAAAAAAATGACTGATCTTCTCTTACAAAACTATGATTTTAACCTGCCCCAGGAGCTAATTGCTTCTCGTCCAGTGGCCGACAGGCATTCTTCCAGACTTCTGGTCTACGATGAGGCCAAAGACCAAGTTATTCATTCTCATTTTCATAACTTGGGGGATTTTCTTCCGGCCGATTCGACCTTGGTTTTTAACCGTTCGAGGGTCTTTCCATGTCGTCTGATAGGGCACAAGCCAAGTGGTGGGGAAGCGGAGGTTTTTGTCTTGTCGCTTTTAAGTGACCAGGGCCTATATCCAGCGATGCTTAGGGCGGCGGGAAAACGAAGAGTCGGAGACGAGTTTCATTTTGATGGGTTAATTGCAAAACTTGAAGTTGTTAAAGGTGATGGAACATTTTTTATTTCTTTCAACTGTTCTCATGGTGACTTGATAGAAAAAATTGAGCGCATTGGGAAAATTCCAATCCCTCCTTATATTCGAGGTGGTGAGAGTGATGAGCTGGATAAGAAAACATATCAAACAGTTTACGCTCAAGAAACGGGATCTGTTGCAGCTCCGACTGCAGGGCTACATTTCTCTACAGAACTTCTAGAAAAATTAAAAGCGCAGGGACACAAACTTGCCAGCGTCACTTTGCATGTGGGTGCAGGAACTTTTGCGCCAGTGAAGTCAGAAAATATTCTTGATCACAAGATGCACGAAGAATTTTACAGCATTGATCAGGAAAATCTTAAAGTCATTCAGGCTGCGAAATTTAGGATCGCGGTTGGAACGACAAGCTTGCGGACGCTAGAGAGTTCATGGAAGGACGGAAATGTGCAATTTGATCCAAGCACGGGTCTCAAAGGAACATCCATTTTTCTTCATCCAGGAAAAACGGCGAAATCTATCGATGCTCTGGTTACTAATTTTCATCTACCGAAATCTTCTTTGATTATGCTCGTGAGCTCATTGATTGGAAGAGAGAAAGTCTTGGAGCTCTATGAGCTTGCGGTAAGAGAAAAATATAGGTTTTTTTCCTACGGGGATGGGATGTTGATTCTTCGTAAGAAATAGCAAGAATCGAAGCGGTTTGCTCAAGTTCTCCTTTGAAATTACCGACTAGCTAGTATGGCCAAATTAATGGTTCTCTGTCTTATTTTAGTTCTACCTCTGAACATCCAAGCTCAGGACAATACCACAACCATCAGTATTTCTTCTGGCCTGGCCGGTGGCAGTTATTACGATGTCAAAAAAGGATTTAACCTAGATAAATACGGCAAAGAAAGATTGTCTCCAACTGGATATTCATTCACTGGTACTATGGATAGCGATAAATTTGGTTCTGTTTTCTTGAGGCAATTGTCAGTTTCGAGAAAAGAAGATGGAACGAAACTGGGTTCACAAACTCTGTTCACATATGATTCTCCTAAGCTTGTTCTGAAAGAAAAACCTAACATGAATCTTTTCTTGAAAGGAAAGGTGATGCATTATGCTCAAAATGATCACTTTATTTATTTCCAAGTGGACGACAGTTTTATTCCTGACATTGAAAAAAATCTTGAGCTTGAACCACATATTAGAGTTGATCAGCACCAAACGTATTTGGCCCCAGAAGTCGGTGTTTGTTTGGATAAAGATTACCAGTGGGGCAATTTGAAGTTAGAGGGATTTGTTGAAGCAACTCTTTCACCTCTTGCAGTTATGAATTACAAAACGAAAGTAACTGAGAACACAATGCCTGAAGGTGATATCTCGGGCCTTAATAACGCCGGAACAATTCTTGCCACTGGTGGACAGCTTAAATTTGAGGGAATGGCAAAGTACAAAGATAAATATTACTTTAAAGTGAGCATCCTTCAGACTTACCATGCTGGCCTAGGTTCTGATAAACCAAGTGCCGCTAATCGTATAGGTGTTTATGAACTTGGTTATAATGTGAATAAGAATTTGAGTGTTAATGCAAGTATTCAACAGAATGAATTACTGTTTGTGAATAAAGATCGTCACGCGATTGATGTTTATAACATTGTTGGAGTTGGGCTTAAGTATAAAATCCCTGCGAAAAAGAAAGTTATTCTTCCCGATTAGCTATTTATATTTAATGTCGAAAGTATATAGACTGCTCGTCCATGATTGGAAGATGTTGCCATTACTTTTGAATGCATCAAATGTTCCTATCGAAACATGTACAACCTCTTCAATATCAGCACTTTTATCATAGTAATTTCTATATCGGTTGTAGAGATTGAAAGCCAGAAGAAATGTTTCATCTGTTTGGGGCTCTATGAAGATATAACTTTCTATCTCCTTTGGCTTCTCTGGATTTACAAGGTAGGCATTGATTGCGTGATAAAAACCATGTTCTGTATTTGATAAGGAAACGTAATACACGGGCAACTTTTCGCTATCGGCAAGCCTCGAAATAATTGTGCCCCATTCTGAAGTTATTGCACTCAGGTCGAAGGCATCCATCGTTGTAACCAAAGAACTATTTTGAAGAAAAAACTGGGAAGCAAAATTATGGCAATAATATTTCCCTGTAATGTAAGGAAGCTCATCAGTTTTATCACTTAAAAGAACTCTTTTGAGTCCCTCGGGAAGAGGTAGCGATTTAAGAGAACCCATGGATGACATATCTTGAGTAAACCCTGAGAAAGAGCAAACAATCAACAACACCGAATAAAGAAATTTGTACGTTTTCATCTGTCTTATTATATCAACAATTCGACCGTGGGTAAGCTCTTGGCGATATGGAAAAATCTACCGTCAGAATCGTGCTAAAGGACTGTTGAATGCCGGTGCGCGCAAGAGTATGCTAATAGCGTTAATCATTTTAGTTTTACATGCAAGGATTTATAAATGGCCCTTCTTTATGAAGTTAAGAATCTCAATTTTAATTACCAGATTGAGGGCATCCAGTTTCAGGCCTTGAAACAAGTAAATCTGAAAGTATCGGTCGGTGATGTCATGACCTTTGCTGGGCCTTCAGGATCCGGGAAATCAACTCTCTTAAATCTTATGGGATTAATGGAGGAGACCTCCAACGATATGATTTTTTATAACGGAAAATGTATGGGAAGTTTGGGGGACGAAGAAAAAAATATGATACGGCGTTTTGATATCGGATTTATTTTTCAAAGCTTCCATCTTTTTCCAGTTCTTACAACTTATGAGAACATTGAATTCTTTCTCATGCGACAGGGCGTAGAAGATAAGAAAAGAAAAGAGTTAGTACAAGAATCAATGGAAGTATTAGGCATTAGTGATCTTCAGAATAAACGCCCAACTCAACTCTCAGGTGGTCAACGTCAACGTGTCGCAATTGCCCGGGCCTTAGCAAAAAGACCAAAAGTTATTATTGCAGATGAACCAACGGCCAGCCTTGATCAGAAAAATGGTGAAGCAGTTGTCGATCATCTTTTTGGTATTAATAAAAAATTCGGCACAACAATCATCGTCGCAAGTCATGATCCTATGGTGCTTCATCACTCACCCAATATTCTGAATCTCATAGACGGTGCAATCCAGAAGGAGAGTGTATGATACTTAAATATTCTTTCCGAAATATTTGGCGTCAAAGATCAAGGGCCGTTGCTGTCTTAGCAACAGTGTCTTTAGGAATAAGTGCCTTAATGATTTATCACGGCTTCAATGCCGGAATCATGAATCAATATCGGGACAACACCATTCATGCTCGTTTTGGCCATGGACAGGTAAATACCAAAGGCTATCGTGATCAAATCTGGGACAAGCCCTGGACAAGATGGATCGACCCTTCTTCTACTTTTGTAACACAATTAAAGTCCCGACCTGAGGTGCAATATGTTTTTCCTCGGATCTCTTTTTATGCCTTGTTAAACAATGGAGAAAAAACTCTCTCTGGTGCTGGTGAAGGGGTCGACGGTAAAAGCGAATCGAAGTTTTTTACCACTATGAACGTTATTGAAGGAAAAATTCTTTCTGACGAAGCAGAGGGGATCTTGCTCGGAAAAGGTTTAGCCGCGGCTTTGGGACTGCACGTGGGAGATCGTGTAACGGTTCTTGCTAACACTCAAGCTGGCAGTTTGAATGCAGTAGATGTCTACGTCACGGGAATATTTTATGCGGGGATGAAAAGTTTTGATGATACATTTTTTAGGATTCAGCTTCCTAAGGCCCAGGAACTTCTG
Organism: Bacteriovoracaceae bacterium; assembly: GCA_044377495.1. Lineage (GTDB taxonomy): Bacteria > Bdellovibrionota > Bacteriovoracia > Bacteriovoracales > Bacteriovoracaceae > Peredibacter. The sequence continues at coordinate 13,424 of JBILYY010000003.1, forward strand.
GATACAAAAAACATCGAATCCATTGCGCTGGGACTGCGAAAGCTTGAAGACTGGCCTCTCGTTGAAAGCTGGATAACAAAAAGCAAAGAGTTTGATGCCACTCCATTTAACGTCCTTGATAAAGTTTATTATCAAAACTCCGTCGATTTTCTTCAGGCCCAGTTTAATTTTATGTTTTTAGTTATTGTTGTTATCGTCGTCCTTGGAATTTTCAACACTGTAAGTACGATAATACTTGAAAGAAAAGGTGAGATCGGAAACCTACGTGCTAATGGCGATAGTAACAGGGATGTATTAGGTCTCCTATTAAGTGAAGGACTCATTCTGGGGCTAATAGGTGCTACGCTTGGTTTAGTAATTTCATATCTCTGTACATATACCTTACTTGCCAAAGGCATAGAAATGCCTCCTGGTCCGGGCGTCACAAGACAATTTACGACATTCGTGGAACTGCAGGTGAGCTACATACCTGTTTGTTATCTTATTGGTATATTGTCGAGTTTATTTGGAACGATTATGGCGGCCAGAAGAGTCCTTAAAATGCCAATTACTGAACTACTAAGAGGGTAATATGAAATTGCTTGTTATGTTAATAGTCTCTTTTATTTCAACTCTCGCCATGGCCACAGACCTACTTGTAGAAGTTGATAAATATCGCAACCCCAGTGATGCGTACTCTATGAGTGTTAAAATTATATCATCCAGCGAAAAAGAAGATTCGAGTTTCTTGGTTTATTTGAAAGGAAACGATAAGACATTAATCAAAGTTTTAAGTCCTAAAAAAACACTGGGACGAAACATGCTTATGATTGGAGAGAATATGTGGGTTTATATCCCTAATATTCGGCGGTCTGTGCGAGTTTCCCTTAGTCAGAAACTAACAGGCGAGGCCGCCAATGGTGATATTTCTCGTATGAGATGGGCCGGTGACTATACCCATAAAGTTGAAAAGAAAGACGCCAAACAATGGAAGTTATCCCTTGAGGCTACTAAAAAAGGTCTTACTTATTCCAAAATTAATGTTTGGATAGACGCTAAGGACAAACGTCCACTTAAGGCCGAGTTTTTAACACTTTCTGGTAAGACTATTAAAACCGCGACCTATGAGAAGTATCAAAAAGTTCTGGGCATGATGAGGCCATCCCAAATTCATATCGTTGATAATCTAAGGAAGGATCAGTTTTCTGATCTCTATATTGAAAAGATGGAAAATAAAAACTTTCCAGATTCATTGTTTACGGAGAAAAGTCTCGAATGATTTTCCTCCTCCTCTTTTGTTCTATTTTTTCCTATGCTCAAGATTTTTCTCAAAAGACCTTCACGAGCGGTGTTCGTAGTAGTTATTTTTTAGTTCCAAATGAGTGGGATAATACTTTCATGTATTATATCCCAGAATACTCAGATGAAACGTTTGGTAATTCGGTTGGTCTAAGAAGGAAATTCAAGTTAAGAGTTTTTGATTACGTCTCCAGTAATGAAAAAGTTATTGTTGATCCTCTTGATGTGTCGATGGAGTTTTTTTCAAATAATAACAGCTTCCAAGTTGGATTTTTACGTTATCAGTTTTCGGAGACATTTGGACTTCAGCTATTGGATGTGGCGAATCCTCGGGACTATTCGGAATTTATTTTCAATGATCTTGCGTGGTCAAAAAGATCAGTCTTTGGTGTGAATGATACCTATAAATGGAATAATTTTCAGGTTCAACTCATTGTCACTTTATGGCCTAACGGAGACAGGTTGCCATATGCGGGATCGGCTTTTGATCCAACGGGTGGGACAGCGATTGATTATCAAGGTGGAGTGGTTCAAAGACCGTGGCTCAAGGATTTGGAGTATGGAACTCGTTTCAAATACCTTATGGGAAATGGTCTTGATTTAAGTTTTCTCTATTATCATCATTTTAGCCGTCCAACTTTTCAGGATATTAAAATTTCTAGCGCGACACAAATTAAGGCGGAATCTACAAATCAGTTAGTTGATTCTTTAGGAAGCTCATTGAGTTATGTATGGGATGAATGGGTTATTCGGGCGGACGCTCTCTACACCATTAATGATCTTGTAAGGAAAAACATTCTGGCCTATGAAATTAGAAACCATTTTCAAATTCTGGGCGGCATAGATCGAAATTTTGATAACTTCTCATTAGGGCTACAGACCCAAAGCGATTTTACAACTGATCGCCATTTCTTTGGTGTGCGAAGTGAGTACACTAATATTAGCTGGTGGAAACCATCCGTCATGACATTTAGAAATTACCAGCGAGAAGACCAGTGGTTTCAAATTAAAAATGTCTTTGAACTCGACGAATGGAAGCTAGCAGTTATTTACGACAACATTAATGGTGGTCAAACCGAGCGAGATCTATTTGGTTTCTATCGTAACCAGGATCGCATTCTCGTCGACGCAAGTTATACCTACTAGTCCTTAATAATCTTGGAGCTTTTCCAAAACACTAAATTCATACATTCGAGTGCAATCTTCTTTAGCAAGTTTCAGATTTAACTCCTGATCTGTCTTCCATGGCGGCGTGATCTTAAAGGAAGGTTTTCTCATGAAAGTTCGAATAACCATCTTGGTCTTAGTTGGAATTGTGGCCGGAAGTGAGCTTAGGAAATTTGAAACATCATTGTCGCTCATGTAAGAGAAAGTGTCAGAGAGCGAGTAGAAGTCATGGGGTGCCTCTTTAAGAAGCTCTAATAGGTTTTTCTGGTAAAAATGAATAACAGTAGTTGAATCTTTTATCTTCATGAAAAGAGCTTCATCACATTCAGCAGGGAATGCTTCCTTAAAGGTGACCTTGTTTAAAAAAATCATTTGCAGGAAATAGTTTCCTTTAACCCAGGTGGTTTGAAAGAGATCATTAAATTCTTGGTGAACATATTCGGCAGCAGAGAGTTGCATCGTCTTATTACTTTTACTGCCTGCAAATGAACCTTTATATAGCAGTTTATTTGCGACCCACTCATTCATAACTATTTTTGTATAGATTTTGAAGAGTGCGGGCTTCCAATGCTTGGATATGATTTTCATCTGTTGCGAAAGACTTTGAGCTTCAAAAACAGGCAAGAGGTTAGCAAACGTCATTTTATTAAAAATTCTTCCCAGCATCATAAAGTGAGCTTCCCAGCGGCCAAGATAGATGAAACCTTGATGTTCCCATTCATGTTCGAAATGTTTCCAATATGCCTGGTCTTCAGTTGAAAGCATAAGTTTTTTCATTAACTCAGTTCTATTTGCTCCGGGATGTTTAGTTACATAGCCCAAGAAGAAGAGGTACTCTTCATAGTTCAATTTCTTAATGCCTTCTAGTCTGAGTCGAAAGAGTTTCAATTGGGCGTCAGATAAATCTACAATATGAAGATGTTTAGGGTTTTTTGCTAATAGGGGAATCACACGGCTACCTGAACCGCAAACCGCGAAATACGAATTAGCGTTCTCTGGGGCAAGTCTGTATTCAACCCACGTGTCTTCATTGGCCAGGGAGTAGTTAAGGCCTTGGAAGTATTTTTCACTCATCGGCAATATCCTTTTTAACTAATATGTATTCATGGGACCAAGAAAGCCGCATCCACTTTTGACTGTTCTTAGCAATTGATTCACTAGCGAGACCTGTTCTTACCATCGCTGAGATAGTACCCTTCTTGTTTTTTTTCCAGGATTTCTCTGCTGCACTATAGATCATTCCTGAAGAGAGTTTAAGCCCTTGAAATTTTCTTCTTATTGCAATTGATTTGATAACTAGATAGTCTCCATCAAAAAATGCAAACAGAAAACCTGCGACTTCACCTTCAGGACTAATTAATACACAAGAAGGAGAAAAGTCGTATAGTGTAAGTGCGCCGGCATATAGACTTGAAAATGTATCTAGATCAATTGGTTCAAATAAAAGAGCGTCACTGAAGGCATCATGACTAATTTCATGAAATATCGGCAATTCTTTTTTGACAAAGTTTTCCATGTCAAATGGTCTTAAGGTAAAGCCTTTTTTTAAAATACCCTTATATGATTTCTTGAGGTGTCCGGCACCAATGCAAAAATTGCCAATTCGGATATGTGGGAAAACAACCGAGTTAAAATAGGCATAATCTTTAAATCCAATTTTTTTAAACATTTCAAGATATTCAGGTGGAGTAGTGGCCTCCCACTTAAATCGGGGAAAAAATTTCTTGCAAGGTAAGGAGAAGCGGTAACTAAACCAGGTGTTAACATCAACGGGTGCTATAACATTATTTATGTTTTGTAATTTAAACCATTTGAATATTTCGCTCATTGAATATTGAAAAGCTTCTTTGGCACTTGAATCCTGTAAATTGATTTCAAAAAAACCTATGGTCCCGCTGTCGGCCAGAGTGGGGCAAGGTCTGGCGCTAAAACGAATAATGGTCTCATTTGTAATGCTGTTTTTGACCAGCCAAAAAGTCGCAAGATTTGCACTACCCCAATGAATGAGTCTTTTTGTCTGCTCAGGCTTCATTAAATCGTTCGAAAACTCATCAGAGCGAGCCTTTATAGGGAAAGAAATAAATTCATCTATGAATTTATCATTCTTTAAATTGTCTAATTTAATTAAAACGAAACTAGTCATTCTATTCTTCCAATATTCTTATTTCACCTTTCGTAGCATCCATTCGTATCTTCATCCCCGTCTTAAGTCTTTTCATCAGACCGCCGGTAACGCCAACAATGGTTGGAATCCCGAGTTCTCGTGCCACAACTGCAGAGTGTGAAAGGAGACTTCCTCTTTCAATTAACAGACCTGACGTTGACGGAAATAGTGGTACCCAGCCCGGGTCAGTTCGCTCCGAGACCATAATTTCTCCATTCAGGCCTTGAGCATCTTTCGCCTCGCGTACCACGCGCACAATTCCCTCAACAATACCTGGAGAGCAGGGGGTGCCGATGAGAACATTCGGATCATCAGAAAGTGGTTCTTCGCCAATAAGAAGATCCTGTTCTGCTATGATTTGCGGGAAGTTGATATTGGCCCCAACTGCACCTTCTGTGTAGAAGCGATCTGGGGGTTGGGCCGTATTACGGTATTCATCAAATTGTTTTTTTCTCGTGGCGGTAAGTATACGAAAATCAACTTCAAATGATCGACCTTCTTGAAAGGAAGAAATTTCATCAATACTTAAATAAAATATATCCATGGGGTCATCAATCACTCTGATCTCATAGAACTTTTGACCTAGGGCCTTGAATATTCTGCGACAAATACCAAAAACATTTGTTCTGAGAAGTCTTAAGTCTTCTCTGTCTTTCACAGCAATGCGCGCTTGATTCAAAATAAAAAGGTAAATCTTAAGCTTAGGTCCTCCAAGATTGGCATGAACGACTTTGAGTGCATTGAGAGACGTTTCTTTTTCTCTTTCAATGATTTCATCAACGGAGGTGTTTTTCATTCTGACAAAACTTATGATTGCTTCTAAAGCGAATGTAGGATCCTCGTGAAGATCTATGGATTCCAATTTGAGTTCATTAATACAGCGAAAGCCGTATGAATCAATGAACTTGTTAAAATCTCCATATACTTCTGGAGCAGTTCCTTTTTTTAGCGCAGTGAGAATTTCATGGCTTGGAGTCGTGATAAACCAATCACGAAACTTTGGCTCACCTCGGTCAATTTTTCTTGCGATCCGCATAAGAATTCGTGTCGGTTCAGTGCTTGGTAAGTCACCCTGTCCACTTAGTAGGTCATTATATAAAGAAGCCGAATTATCTTTTTTAATCCATTTCTCAGTTAAGGACTTAAGAACTCCAAAGAAAAGCATGCATCTCGTATCACTAATGATAGGAGCTTTCCATTTGAAGAGTAGGTCCTCATTGAGTTGGTCATAAGCTTTTATAAGTTCTTGTATGTTTTTTGAAGAATAGTCCTGCTTCTTGGCCTCTGAATAAACACGATGGAAGTCAGATTTAAATTGCTCTACTGACTTTCGAACATTGAAGATCCTCCATAAGTTCCTTAATAAAATATAGATATTACGAACAAAGGAATAAGGAGGAGGATTCTTGGTGAAATCAAAGAGTGCTGCCAATTCCGGCCTGAGATTTTGTTTAACTCCCATCATGGTTTCCATAAACCCTTTTGAGGTCCCGGCAAATGGAAAGAGAAAGATCATCTTATACCAGTTGCCTAAATTGTAATAAACTCGACCTCTGATTAAACCAAGCATATTTCTAAAGGTGACTTCATTCGCCTTGATGACATCTGCCGGTACTCCCATAACTTCACAATACTGTAGATAAACTTGTCGATAGGCCTTGGAAACATGGCTGAAGGTTAGCGGAGTTGTAACGCCATTATAGGATTCTGTGATATTTGAATTGTCCCACAAAATAAACTCTTCGCCTTTTACTGACTTTTTATAAAAACCTTCCGGCGGAAGATTGGTTATGGGTCTGGTTTGAACGCAATAGAAGATGCCGTTTTCAAAAGCCCATTCTATGTCCTGAGGCAAACCTAGTTCGTTTTCTAGTTTTATCATAGCTTCACTGATTGTGATAATCTGAGCATCCGTTAAAGAGGACGTTTCTCTTTGATCGTTGGGCACTTCTTTTTTTTCAAGTCCCCCGTTTGATCCTTTTACGAAATAAAATTCTTTTTTTACCAAATGAGGTTCAATCGCATATGCTTGAGTCTCGGTAGGACGTTGTACATAATAATGGTCAGCATCCAGTTCTCCGCTTACGAGACCTTCGCCAATTCCATAGACGGAACTAACAATCATCTGTTCGCGCTTAAGTTGATGGATGGGATTTCGACTAAAGCCAACCCCAGCGACATTAGCAAAAACCATTTTTTGGATGATAACGCCCATTCCAAATTTTTCTGTACTTATATTTCGTTCTTTTCTGTAGGCCTTGGCCCTTTCGGTAAAAGCTGATGCCCAACACATTTTGAGGCTTAAAATGATTTGCTCAATATTGGTTTGATGAAGATAGCTTGAAAATAATCCCGCAAATGAATTTTCAGCTGAATCTTCCCCAATGCCGCTGGATCTCACCGCAAACGAACAGTTTTCAGGAAAGTTTTCGGTTAAAGATTTTCTAATCAAGTTTTCTAGATCTGTATCAATAGACTGTTTTATAAATAGCGCTTCAACTTCTGCATGAGAAATGGCCCACAGATTTTGATCTTTAAAATTTTCTAAAAATTGTTCAAAAACTGGCGTTGAGAGAGAAATCCATGGAGGGACATTGACTCCTGCCCGATCCAGTCGTGCCATGTTTGTGGCCTTGCCTCCATCGAATTTCTCAAGGTCTTCAGTTGGGGTTTTCGCATTATGAATAAAATTTTTCATATTATTTCCAAGTCCTTATTAGCCACATGACGGCCGGTGCGGCGACAACAATCACACCTGCCAGGGTTGCTACGCCTTCTACTTTTTTATAACTTTCTGGTTTTTGGATCCATTTTAAAAGCATCATTTCCAGAACGATTAATGGGAATACTAACCATAGACCAAAACCAGTCATGAACGATCCTGCGGCCATAAAACATATGAAAACCGAGCAAATGAATACTGTTGGACCTGGGCCATAGTGTTGGGCATAGGTTTGAGCAAGCTTGTGCGCATTTGGATTAAGTTTACGACAAACTTCAAAACAAAATGAGCCTCCAAAATTTGCTAATAACCATCCTAAGAATGCTTTGTCATGGATTAAACCACTATCGGTACTCAAGGCCACCCATCCATAGATTAAAAAGACAATTACTTGGTGGGAAATCGCATAGATAATGGGTTCCTTATTTAATGTCGAACCTATGAAAAATTCTTTATACATCAACCAGGCAAAGACGCTTGATAGAGCAAGCAGGATGCCGCCCGGCCACGATTTCAAAAAACCCAAAACGATTCCGGATAGAATGACGGTCGCGAGAACTAAATTCATCGCCTTTGCCAGATCACCAGGTGTTAAAAGACCGCGCGGTAAAGGGCGACCAGGATTAACGACTTTGTCTTTTTCGAAATCTTTCAATTCATCGCTAAGCCTGAGCTGAATGAAAATAAGTGTATTGAAAATAATAGCAGCGAGAAATAAGCCTAGATGGAACTCGCCTTTAAAAGAAAGTGAGGACACTGCTCCTAAAGCAGAAATAAATATTGAAGCAGAAAGGGGAGAGCGCTCTTCAAGGTAGATTTTCCATTTTTCTAGTTTTGTCATATTTGTCGTCCTATATTTTTTTGGTAAACTTCTTATGCGGTCAATTCGAGAACGGTGGCGGCGATCACGAAATATTTTTGTCGTCTCAATTTCTTCAATTTGAGGGAATTGTTTCTTGAGTAAATCTTTTTTTGTCGCCAGTTCATCACCTAAGAGTATGATTCTTTCTTTTGAATCTCGGTGAATAAATGATTTAGATGAATCAAGAAATGAATAAATTTTCTGTTCTAAAATAAAATCGTCACTTCTTTGGCCTTCTCTTCCCGCATACCAAAACAGACCATCCCGTTCATCAATCCGATCTCCCATACAATGCCAAAGTTTACCAGAGGCATCACGTTCTTTAATTCCCACGTTTTGCGATCTGTCTCCGATATATTCACCAGAAACATTGGGGCCACTCACCCAAAGGATATTGCCGCTAAATTTGTATTCAATTTGTTTTATGGGTTTTCCTAAACATAAAGTCTGAAAAAAACCTTTGGCCCTACTTAACTTAACTGCTTCATTTGCGCTCATATACGCAACCGGTTCAGCTTCACTACCACCATAAATATGAAGCAGCCTTGCATCTGGCAGCTCAGTTATGACTTTTTCAATAATCCAACAATCAGTCAGTGCGCCACCAAAAACAATCCGCTTTAATGATTTAACTTCGCTCAGTAAGTTTTCATCCATTAATTTTTTAAAAAATGCTGGTCCTGTAGATATTGTTTGAGGCCGAAAGGGCCTGGCGATTTCAAATAGCTTATCTAAGTTTTTACGACTCCACCGATGCGGAATAATAATTGAGCCTCGACCTGTTGCAAGATGAAACAAGGCAAGATTGGGAAAAATACAGAGGTCAGGTGTTTCATAGTCTTCTGGTTCGCTAGAGATGAAAATATCAACTACTGTTTTAAGATACTCGTGGGTTCTTAAAACACCCTTAGGTGTGCCCGTGGTTCCTGATGAAAAAACCACAAAGGCCTGATGACTCGGTTCTAGATTCTCAACTTTAAATGTTCCTGATAAAGGTTTTTTTTCAAAATCATTTGCCGTCAGCCAAAGTGGAATACTTCTGATCTCTTTAGATCTTACTCCCCAGATTTTGCCAAAATTACCTGTTAGAAATGCCTTGGGTTTTGCCGCTTTGATTACTTCGTTAATTCGATTAACTTTTAGCCATGGCTCAATAAAAACAATCCTGATACCAGACCCCAGTAGTCCACAGATGATTCCGTACAAAGCGGGGCAGGGTGCAATCATGAGTAATACGGAATCGCCAGATTTTATTCCTTGTCTGTGCATTTCATTTTGCACCTTTATACTGAGTTCCATTATTTGTTGAAAAGTCCATGTGCCAAACTTTATGTCTGTAATGGCCATTTTACTTGGGTGGAGCTTTGCTTTAACCTGGAATAGTTCTATTGCATTCAAGGTTTTGCCTGCTTAACCCGAACCATACAACCTTCTTTCGGTTGTAAAGTTAAACTCATCAGGTATGTTGGATCTTTTTCAAAAGCCTTTTCAATGTCATACTTCTTAACCATCGTGCTTAGGATGGTAAGTGCTTCAACCATCGCAAAGTTCATACCAATACAAATTCGTGGTCCTGCACCAAAAGGGATGTAGGCAAATTTATCATGAGGCTCGCCATCAGGCAGAAATCGCTCCGGTTTGAATTTTTTAGGCTCATTCCAATGTTTATTTGACCTTTGAATCGTGTAAATGGAAACAATAACGTTGGTGATCTCAGGGATATCATATTGTTTAATTTTTGTTTGAATTTTATTTTTTCGAGACACACGCCAAAATGGTGGATAAAGTCGTATGGCCTCTTCAAAAACAGCTTTGGTATAAATAAGTTTTTCTAATTCTTCATAGGTCGGAGTTTCGCCAACTAGTACTCGATGAATTTCTTCTTTAACCTTTTTATAGATTCCAGGACTTTTGAGTAATTCATGCCATGCCCATGTTAGAGCATTTGCCGTACTTTCATGTCCTGCAAGTAGTATGTTTAAGACCTCATCTCTCATCTGTTGGTTGCTCATTTTCGATTCTTCATCGCCGTTACTTATTTTGATGAGCATATCGAGAAAGTTTTCGGTTAAGTTCTTGCTTCTTCTTTCTTCAATTAATGACAGTACCAATTCATTTACTTTGTTTACGGATGCAAAAAACCTTTTGGTGCTTTTCAAGGGCAAAAGGGTCTCTAGTTTTATGGCGAATTTGTATTTATCTTTAATTGGCAAAGGAGCAATAAATAGTTGCAGCCAGAGGTGCCTTGATGACTGTAGATAGTTCAAAATATCCTGCAAGGCCGAACGTAAAATGAGTGAATCGTTTTCTTGTCTTTTTCCAAAAAGCCCAACGCTGATAATTTCAAGAGTCATATGGTTCATTTCTTTGGCCAAATCAATCTCTTCTCCAATCTTCCAGTTATCCAAGATTGAAGATGTTTCTCGAACCATCACAGGATGTAGCTTTTCAACTTGCTTACTCGAAAAACTGCTGCCCATTAACCTTCTCTGTTTTTTCCAGATATCTCCTTCACTGACAAGGAGCCCATTACCAAAGATGAATCGGAATCGATCATAGGAAGTTGATTTTGTATAATTTTGAGCATCTGTTTGCAAAACCTGCTCAATTGCTTGAGCATCATTTAGCATGACAAAACGAAATGATGCGAGTTTGAAAAAAACAACATCTCCGTATTTTGCAAAGATAGTCTCATAGAGTTTTATCGGGTTTTTTTGGCGCATGAATATCATGCTTAAAAGCTCCCAGAAGGATCTTGGACCTGGTGGCAAGTTTGATTCATTCATTTTCTGTCTCCTCTTGCTCAAGAGAACGCCTGAAGAGTACAGGATCATGAGAGGAAAGTATGACTAGTTCAGAGTCTTGCTTGTGGATGAGTCTTATTTTATTTAAAGTTTCTTCGGCCTTTGTTGGATTATCATGGGTCAATTGGTTATAAAGATTAACGGCAATGGCATAAGGTTTCTTTAAAAGTTGTGCTTCTAAAAGAAAGGAATCCCCAGAAAATAGAGTCTTTGTGCCTTCCTCAATCAGAACACCCGAATGGCCGCGAGTGTGCCCAGGTAGTGCCACCATATAAATTGGTTCCGCAATTCCTTTTAGCTTTTGAACTTTTCCAAACCCATTCCATGAATCTCCATGAGTTGTATAAGTTTCAATGCATGTATTCATTTCCCATCTCGAGGGTGCGTATCTCAGTTTTTCTTTTTGGGAAACGGGATTATGAGCAGCATCCCATTCATCTTTTAAAACATGTACTACCGCTTGCGGAAAATCTGCAATTCCACCAATATGATCTGAATCAAAATGGGTTGCAATAATATGCCTTACGTCTTTAGGATTAAATCCCTTCCTTACGATTTGCATGTACGCAGTTTCTTCAACGTCAAGTTTCGGTCTGGCGAACTGGTTAAAAATAAAATTAGATTTAAATCTCTCTTGATTACTAATATCTTTTAGGCCAAGACCTGTATCCACAAGAATAAGGCCATCGCTTGATTCAATCAGAAGACAGTGACAGACGAGATTGAACTGATCTAATTTGGGAAGCAGCCTATTTAAGATAGGATGCCCAATGGCACAAAATGAGCCACAGTTAAGATGATGAATTTTCATACTAACATTTCGGACGGACAGGGTAATTAAATAACAGAATAATACAGGAGTAAATGACTTTAAGTGATCTAGTTCGTTGATTTTTTTAAATTCTCAATTGCTTTCCGGCGACACAATTCAATTTCGCTTTCCTTAATTTCACCGGTATGTCCCATGATACTTGAAAGTCTGATTCCATGTTTTCGGGAAAGCCGATCAATTTGGATTATTTTCTCATATGAGAGTTCTCGAGACATGGAGAAACTTTCGAGCAGTCCTTCCATTGTTAAAAGGGCAGTCTCTGCTAAACAGGCATAAACAGTTTCTCCTTCAAGGCCGATTGTCTTGTCGATTTTTACATTGCCCGGCAATTCAACTTCTCCGCTGGCTATGATTAAAATATCCGGTCTTTTTGCAGCATCTTCTAGCGAAATATCAAAAGGGCGACTGACGTCACAGACAACACATCCAGGCTTAATGAGTTCAATCTCAATAACTTTCTCACCTTGCGCCGAAGTTGAAGTTACGATGAGATCACTTTGTGCTGAATATTTATTAGGATTTGTTGTCCCTATTATCTCGGCTTCAGGAGCAAATTCCTTGAGAAGGGCAACCAGGTCCAAAACCTTGTAAGGTCTTGGTGCAACGACAACAATTGTTTTCCATTGATTCGCTAAAACTTTAGCACATATTTTTCCAATACTACCTGTCGCTCCAATGATCATGCACGTTCCATCATAGCGGCCATTCTTTTTATGAACGAGACCCATCTTTTCAATCCCAAAGCTTGCTGCCCAGAGTGTTGCGGCCGCCGAAAGGGTATTACCAGTAGTGACTGGAATTGGTGAACGTTGATTGACGGTTACACCTGCATCGCCAACAATTTTGGTATAAGCACCAAGACCTATTAATTTCGCCCCTCTTTTATGGGCGAGTGAACAAATTTGCGTGAGTGAATCGTAGACTTTATCAACCGGAGTAGTGAGCAACATCTTCGGTGTTGCAGGTATCATGTAGAGATGCCCTTCGACTTCTTTGCCATCAAATTCAGACTTAATTCCGGTTATATTACAGTAATGATGTCCAGGTACTTTTGCAGCGAGTGCTTCAGCAAGATCGAGTAAAGGGGAATTACTTAAAAAATTCAAACCAGGGATTTGGGTTATTTGGTTTTTTGAAAGCGGATGAATGATAAAAGCAAAGTGATCAATAGATGATTCAGAAAAAGTATTTTCTTGTATTTGAGGTTTGATCTCAGAGGATTGCAAATAATTTAATATGTCTTCCTCGGTTAATGCACCTCGGGACTGAGTTATGCTAAGAACCGCTTCGATGATAGAAGTACTCAATTGAGGAAGATTGGCATACGAAGGAAACAAGGTCAGAATTCTTTTCGCTTTCGCTTTATAGAGTTTATGCTCGTTCTCTGCTGACAAGCGGTCTATAATAACAGTTTTCCCAGCGAGGTCATTTAGTTCAGTGAATTTTAGTTGAGATTCTGTGATGAAAAAAATGTCGGCCGCTAAAAAGTTCTTCATCCCTATGGATTTACTTTCCATTGAGCTAAAATCTCTTTTTACTTTTTTCTTAAGTCTCAGCCGTGTTAGAACAGGGGCATTAATTTTCAGAAACGTATCAAGACCCTTCATTCCAACAATGGTTAATGGAATACCCATCGAAAAGAAAAGATCTCCAAAAACCAACTTACAATCATATTCCTGAAAAAAGGGGAGTATGTTCCATTGTACAAGACCGGTATAAAACGCAACTGTCTTATTTGAAAGGAAATGCTTCTCTTGATCAATAAATTTTTTCAGCGCCCAGGGAAAAGCTGCTTTACGAAGCATGTTCCCATCCAATACGGGAGTGTCACCGGCGGCTTCACGAATAGCCTTTACCGTGTGATGGACATGAGTTTTATTATGTTGTTTTATATCTAAAATGAAACCTGAAAGGGCAAAGGCATCACATTCTTGGGCGTATTTCTTTACAATTTTTAAAGCAAGATCAAAGTCATAGTCCACACCAATGCCTCGAATATGAATTTTATGACCATTCATTTCGATTTCATCATCAAAGTTATCACAAGAGCTGCCAAAGCTCAGCTTGATGATCTCTTTCATGTTTTATGTCGACTGTACTCTTCGATGAGGATGGGAAGATATGTATGAAAATCTGGTTCAATTAAATGTGGATAATCTGTATTCATATTTGTTCTATCAAGGGTTGCTTCTTGTTCCATGTAAAAAACCAGTTCTTTGGGTATTCTTAGTAATCGGAACAGTGGGGCAAATATCTTAGTCTTTGGTACGCATATTATTTCTAGAGGTAGACTTAAACACTTCATTGACTGTTCCAGGAATTCCTTGGTTGAGATAGGCGATCTTGGTATCAGGTGATAAACACTTAGGGGTCTGTCTTTTGGATTTAGAATAATATGAGCACACCAGTCGACTAATATATCCACCGGAATTACAGGCATGAGTGAGGCTTTTTGAACAGGGAGAGGTAGGTATTTTAGCTTATCTCTAAGGAGCGGAAGCTTTTTCAAATTCTGAATAAAATCAAAAAAATAGTAGGGACCATTATTGTTATCTCTTTGGCCTGTCTTGCTATTTCCGACAACGATTCCCGGGCGATGAATAATTGTTTTATAGGTGGCCGAAACTTTTTTTCTTACTAAATGTTCAGCGTGGTTTTTACTTCTGGCATAATTGTCGAAAAACTCTGAGCTTTCTTTAATAAGATCATCTTCTAAGATTGTGCCTTTTAGGATTTGGTTGGCAGCATAAGTACTGAAAAAATGAAAATATTTTAAATTTGTTAATTTTCCCAGGAATTTTAAAACATTTTGAGTCCCAATAATGTTTTTTAGATATGCGTCCTGAAATGAAACATCCAACTCATAAACAGCAGCAAGATGAATCACACATTCTATTTGCTTCAGAACCTCGCCTGCTGATGAGAGTTCTGTAAGCAGATCTGTTTTTTCAATGTCACCAGAAAGAAATGTTATGGACGAAATGTCATTAAAGGTCTTTCTCGCTTTATCTAGGCTTTCTTTGCGAACAAGCAGAAATAAATTTTCTCCACGCTCACTTAATGTACGTACCAGTCGTTGCCCAATAAATCCCGTTCCGCCGATAACTAGAATATTCATTGTATCATATCAATTTTTGCAAGTGAGTGACTTGAGCATAGAAGTGATTCACCTTTGTAAGTAACCACATCTAAAGCATCCGGAACCATTGATAGATCAAGCATGCTTGATTCAGGAAATATCTCTCCATCCCCAAAGAAAACAAGTGGCTTACCGTCAACACTGTTTAAAGTGAGTTGATCTGTTTCGAACGAAATAAGATCTTTGTCGTCTTTTGGGTATTTTCCTCTCATCATCTGAAGGGTACATTTTAGAAAATCAAATCTGTTTTTATGTAAGAAAATAGTGACATTAAATTTACCATCATTGTTTTTAGTTTTAGGGGCCACCTGGAATTTTCCACCGATGTACTCTTGGTTATTAATCAAGATCATTGGAGTGCTAACCATTCCATTAAGGAGGGGAGAATCTTTTGACTCGATAAATACTTGTCTCGCCTTATAAGGACTCATCAGCATCTTCTTGGCATAAATTAAAGAATATGTTTCTTTCCCAATCGTTTTCATAACTTTCTTGAACAGGTCACTGTTCTTACGTAGATGATCGACAGTACTTGCGACTTCGCATGCCATTCCAATTCCGCCATTAGTCATCATGTATTTGCCGTTAACTTTAATCGCATCAATTTTTTTGGTCGTTTGAGCATTGAAAATTTTAGAGATCTTTTTTAAACTATTGCTCATGCCTAGCTCTTGAGCAAAATCATTGGCCGTTCCAGTCGGTAGGACCATTAGCTTGGTTTTTTTACCAACAAGGTTTTGCGATATCGTATTCATGGTGCCATCACCACCAACAGCAAAAATATATTCCGTTCCAGCTTCAACGTCCGCTTGAACTTTTTTATTCAATTCATCAAGATCGGAAGGGTTATGAATAACCACTTCGTGGCGAAAAAAGAATTTTTTTAATTCTTCCTCTGAGAACGCCGCGCTCTTAGAGGATAATGAATTTAAGTAAACTGAAATCTGTGCCATATAAAATCCTTATTTATTTCTTAAAACATCAAGTTCAATATTGTTTAGGTCTGAAAGCAATGCCGGTATTTCCGAGCAAATCATGGGAATACCATTCATCTGAATGGGGGAACTTTTTACATCAATAACATAACTTCCACGTAGTCCCAGTGCTTGGAGCTTCATCATCTTAAACATTAAATTTGTTGGATCTTTCAAGCGTTTTTCTTCTGCCTGCTTCGCACGCAAAGGAACAAAATGTGCAAATCGGTAAATTGATTCATAAAAATGACGACTTAAACAGTAATAATTTGGAAGAGATTTAATTTCAAGAAGTGCTTCAAGTGTAACCTTTTTAACTTCATTTGTGTCTTTGCGCTTTATCGCTTCAGAAATTTTACGATTATGATATTTCCAATCAAGTTTTTGAAATATTTCTGTTGGTATTTCTCTGTTACTTGGATCAAATCCCGGGTCTCGAATCAAACCCATGAATTCATCGCAAAATAAATTTATGCCTTGTTTTTGGTAGGTCAGTGCCTGTAAATCATAAAATGGGGTGAGTACACTCGTTATGTATTCAAAGCCTAGAAATTCATTATAGATCTGATTTGATTTTCCATTAGTTAAATCTGAATAGACTTTTTTCCGTTCTTTATTAATAGAAATAGAGTCTTTGATATGTTCATGAAAGCAAAACGACTTATAGGTATTCGCTTGCGCTACTAATGATGTAATCATTAGGGAACCAATGCCAAAAATAAGCGGATAACATTTCATGGTCTTATTTTAAGGCCAATTATCTTAGAGAAGGACGTCTGGGAGCTTTCTTCAGGGGGCCGTATATAAGATAGACACTCTCAATAGCCCGTTTTTACGATCATCTGTTTGCCTAAGCCCATTTTTACTTAAGGTTCCTGACGAATTCGCTTTTTTGTTAAGCATGATTCATCAGGAAGCCGATAGATCAGGCATGAGAAGTTTTCTCTTTAAATTCCTGACGTTAACTAAAACTTATCCCTTGTTGGTTGTGTCACTTCTATTAGTATTACTTGTAGGCTGTACCCCCTCTGAGGAGAAGGCATCTATCCTTAGCATCCATAGCTTAAGTTCAAGCTCAGGTACTACAAGAGGTGGGTCACTAATTACGATTACTGGATCTAATTTTGATTCGGTTCAAAGTGTTTCATTTGGAGTTTCTGAATGCACAAATTTAATAGTTAATAGTTCAAGCTCTGTTACTTGTACCATTCCTGCCCACGAAGCCGGGACTGTTGAACTAACCGTCTACGGCAAAGACAATCTTTCTGCAGTTGAATCCTACACATTTGTTTTGGTATCTCCAATCATTACTAGTTTTTCGCCCTCTTCAGGTAGTCTTGGCGGAGGTAATACACTTACTTTGATTGGGCAAAATTTTTTCTCGGGGGCGACTGTAAAAATCGGTACAAGCTCTTGTACTAGTGCAACTGTTGTAAGTGCTACGTCAATGACATGCAATCTCCCTATCAAGACAGCAGGGGCCTACTCAGTAACTGTAACCAATGATGATTTTCTGAATGCTACGGCCGGAACTTCCTATACATATAGGGCCGCACCTACTGTAAGCAGCTTTTCACCAACGTCTGGTACATCTGCTGGTGGGACTATATTAACAGTTACAGGGACTGGTTTTCTTGCGGGAGCACAAGTTCTTCTAAATAATACTGCGACCTGTAGCTTATCTACTGTTTTGAGTTCTACTAGCATGACTTGCTTGACCGATGGCGGAGTAGCTGGTGCCTACGCAGTGAGTGTCAAGAATACAGATAATCAATCTGGGCTCGCAGTGGCGAGCTTTACTTATTCCTTGGCCCCAAATCCGACACTCGTTACTCCAAGCGCTGGTGCGTTGGCAGGAGGAACGACTCTTACAATCACAGGTTCCGATTTCATTTCAGGAGCAACCGTAACAATTGATGGAGCTGCCTGTACACCTGTTACTTTTAACTCAGCAAGCTCTCTTTCGTGCACCAAACCTACAAATATTGCTGGGACTTATTCGGTCGTTGTAACGAATCCAAATACAGTGACTGGTACCTTGGCATCGGCCTATACTTATCAGGCGGCCCCTACTGTCTCTAGTGTTTCCCCGAGTGGAGGCAAGACCCTTGGTGGAACCACCATCACTATTACTGGCACCCGTTTTAAATCCGGGCCAACTGCAACAGTGGATGGAGTCACTTGTACAAGTCCTACTTATGTAAGCACCACATCCATGACTTGTATTACACCTACGGGCACTGTCGGAAGTAAGTCAGTCGTCGTTACTAATTCTGATTCTCAAACAGGAACTTTGGCCCTTGGTTATACTTACCGGGCAGCACCGACTATAACGAGCATTTCTCCCTCGGGTGGAACCTTAGCTGGTGGCACAACGATCACAATTACTGGTACAGGTTTTCTTACTTCACCAACGGTTAAAATAGGGGGAGTCACATGTACTAGTCCTACTTATGTGAGTGCCACATCTGCCACATGTGTGACCCCTTTATCTTCAACAGCGAGTGCTAAGACAGTTGTCATTACTAATTCTGATTTACAGCCTAGTACATCTATCGTTTCGTACACTTATAGATCAGCACCTACAGTGTCGAGCGTTTCCCCATCGGGGGGAATTGCATCTGTGGCAACCCCTATCACAATAACAGGTACTGGGTTTGTCGGATCTACTGTGAGCATAGGCGGCTCTCCCTGCACTGGGGTAACTGTTGTTAGTCTTACATCCATTACTTGTACGACTCCTGCACTGACAGCAGGAGCAAAAACAGTAACAGTGACAAATTCAGATTTTCAAAGCGGCTCCCATGCTTCAGGTTATACATTTTTACCGCCTCCAACTATTAGTAGTTTTCTACCAAGTCTTGGCGTAGTGAATGGAGGGACTCTCGTAACGATAACGGGAACTGGATTTTTCTCTGGGGCCATTGCTAGTATTGGTGGAACCGCATGTACAACAACGACAGTTATTAGTTCGACATCTCTAACTTGTGTGACTCCGGTGTACGCACCTGGGCCTTATTCAGTTTCTGTATTGAATACTGACACGCAGTTCGGGACTGCTGTTGGCACTTACACTTATACCGCAACTCCTACAGTAACGAGTGCCAGCCCAAGTGTTGGGCCCATCGGTGGTGGAACAACTATCACTATTACCGGATCTGGATTTTTGACTGGGGCGACAGTTGATATTGGATTAAACGTTTGCACTTCACCGGTGGTTGTAAGTGAAACAACCATTACGTGTATCACTCCTTTGACTTTAATTTCTGGATTAACTTCTATTACAGTGACCAACACAAATACTTTAACTGATACTTTAGCGACAGGGTTCATATATCTCTTGGCACCTACGATTTCAGGTATTTCCTCATCAGGTGGAGCATTGGCCGGTGGAACATCAATTACAATTACTGGTACGGAATTTTTTGCGGGAGCAGTGGTTAAATTTGGCGGAACTGCCTGCACTGCTGTAAACGTCGTTGGCCCTACGAGCATTACATGTACTCTGCCAGCGCATCTTGCAGGTATAGTGGATGTGACGGTTACAAATGCAGACCTACAAGTCGCAACATATGCTTCTTATACATACCGGGCCCGACCTACTGTCACAAACATCTCAGTTGCTGCCGGTGCTCTCGGAGGAAACACGTCCATTACAATTACTGGTACTGGCTTCGTGACTTTGGCCACAGCGAGTATTGGAGGAGTAGCTTGTACAACTACGACTGTGTCAACTGCAACATCTTTAACCTGCGTTACTCCGTCCAATCCGGCGGGATTATATTCCGTGGTAGTCACTAATTCAGATGGTCAGTATGGAACTCTTGCTTCTGCATATACCTACCAGGCTGCTCCGACGGTCACGAGTGTTTCTCCAACTGGAGGACGAATTTCTGGAGGGACCACGATCACGATTACTGGAACGAACTTTAGAACTTTTTTAACGGCCAAGGTGGGTGGAGTTACTTGCACAAGTCCAACTTACGTAAGTGCTACATCAATGAGTTGTATTACACCTTTAGGCACGGTTGGAGCTAAGTCAGTTGTGGTTACTAATACTGATGCTCAGCCTGGAACCTTGGCAGGTTTCTATACTTACCGGGCAGCTCCTACTATAACAAGCATTTCACCTTCGAGCGGCGGCTTGGCCGGTGGAGCAACTATTACCATTACAGGCACTGGCTTTCTTACTTCGCCAACGGTTAAAATTGGTGGGGCGACATGTACTAGTCCTACATACATAAGTGCTACATCTGCAACTTGTATTACGCCTGCTGCATCAGCTGGAAGCGGCACGGTTGTCATTACTAATTCTGATTCACAGCCTAGCACATCTGCTGTTTCATATACCTATAGACCGGCAGCATATGTGAATATTGTTGTGCCTGTAAAAGGACCTGCAACGGGCGGAACACTTGTAACCGTTACAGGAACTGGTTTTATGGCTGGAGCGACTGTGCGTATGGTTCGTGTGCTCCCTACAGCGGGAACAATCGCTTGTACGCCGGTAACTTTTATTAGTTCTACTAGCCTTACTTGTACTACGGTACCTGCTACCGCTGCTGCTTACACTGTTGGTGTAACAAACACTGATGGGCAAGCAGCTGATCCCACTTCTTCTTTTACTTTTTCTCCAGCACCAACTGTTACAAGTATCTGGCAAAATACTGGCCCAATTACTGGTGGCACGAACGTCACAATAACTGGAACAGGTTTCGTATCAGGCGCAACAGTTAGTTTTGGTGGCTCTGCATGTGGATCAGTTTCAGTAACAAACCCTACATCTTTGACCTGCACAACAACTTCTCATGCGGCAGGAATAGTAAGTGTGACAGTCACTAATGTTGATACTCAGTCTGTAAGCTTTCCAACATCCTTCACTTATCAACTACCTCCGACTGTAACCAGCGTTACACCTGCGACAGGTTCCCAGCTTGGAGGAACTTCTGTCATCATAACGGGTACGGAATTTCGTAGTGGTGCCACGGTTACGTTTGGAGGTTCCGCGTGTGCTAGTCCAGTCGTTGTAAACAGTACTTCTATAACATGTTTTACCCCCAGTATAGCTGCCGGGCCCGCTGCGGTCTCAGTAGTGAATTCTGATGGACAGACCGGGACCAATGCATCTGTTTATACTTATACTGCCATTCCAGTACTAGAGTTCCAATTAGGTGCTTCTAGTCCAAACCCACCTGACCCGGATCCTTATGGTTCAACAATAACGAATATCACGCACACCTTTACATTGAAAAATACAGGAGATTTAATCAGCAGCGTGATTACGATGTCGATTACTGGTACAAATCCTACTGCATGGATTTTCGGAACAGATAATTGTACTGGGAGTACTCTTGCTTATGGAGCTTCTTGCACCGTACAGTTAACATTTAAAGGCGCTTCCCTGTCAACTGGAGCATATTCTGCAACTCTTAATGCTAATAGCGTGACTGGAGAAGCAGACACTAACGCTGTTACCGGAGCCCGCCCATGATCATAAAATTAATTAGCTTATGCGTCCTGTTCAGTTCGTTGTCTTTTGCTGAACCAACAAGACAGGAATTAAGTCAGTGTGAAAAACAGGCACATAATTTTGGTGATGGACGGGGACGAGATTATATTCCTACTGAATGTTATGATCATTTCTTGAAATTGGTTTCGCCGCAGGCATTCAAGAAAAGTGCCGATGGAAAAACAGTGGTTTATGGATATCGAAATATTGTTTTCATTCAGGATCCAAAGTTTAAATCAAAAGGCCAGAATGTCATTGCCGGAAGTTATACAGAGCTAAATGACATTGTTGCATTAGCATTGGATGAAATTAATAAAGAGATTGTTGTGATCGAGAAATCCGGTGCAGTTTTGTTTTTCTCAAGTGTTGTGACGGGAAATGTTTCTCCTTTGAGAATTCTTAAAAATAAAGATTTGGATGGCGCAAGTGACATCGTCGTTAATGCAAAAAAACAAGAAGTGATTATTTTAAACAAGAATGATCATGAAATTCATTTCTATTCAAGACTCGCCAATGATCAAGGGCGAGAAGGAAAAAAGAACAATTCACTTCTGTTTCGACTTGAAAATATTCATGTAGATTTTTTAAGCGTTGATGAGCTTCATCAGGAACTATTCATGGTAAGTACGATGAGTGATTCAGTGTTGGTATATAGTTTAAATTCAAAGCTGCCTGTGAGAAAAATTACCATCCCGGGAAATGTCAAGGCCATTGGACGTATTGAATATTCAGCTTTAAGCGACGAAGTTAAAATAGTCAGAGGGGCGGTAGAGTTAAAGATACCTCGCCAGTAACTTCTTATTTTCAAAGTGACGGAATAATTTCAACGTGCTAATTTTCGCCCATGTCTTTTTTTCAACTAGAAGCCCAATCTGGCGAGGCCCGCGCTGGCCGCATTTACACCTCTCACGGGGTTATAGAAACGCCTATATTCATGCCTGTTGGGACCCGTGCTTCAGTCAAGACTCTATGGCAAGAGGATCTGGAAGAGCTTAATGCCCAGGTTATCTTGGGCAATACTTATCATCTCTATTTAAAACCCGGGCACGAATTAATCGAAAGAATGGGTGGTTTGCATAAGTTTATGAGCTGGCCCAGACCAATTCTTACAGATTCTGGTGGCTACCAGGTTTTTTCACTCTCAGATATCAATAAACTGACGGAAGAGGGTGTGACCTTTCAATCTCATATCGATGGTTCGCGCCATTTGATTACTCCTGAAAAATCCATGCAGATTCAAAAGGCCCTTGGTTCAGATATCGTTATGGCCTTCGATGAATGCCCTAAACTTCCGGCGACCAAAGAAACTTTAAGAACGAGTATGGAGCTAACTCATCGTTGGGCCAAACGTTGTAAAACCGTTGAGCTTCAAACTCATCAACACCTTTTTGGAATTATTCAGGGTGGTCTTCACTTTGATTTGCGCTCAGAAAGCATGGAAGGTTTGAAAGAACTAAATTTTGATGGATACGCTCTTGGTGGTTTGTCAGTTGGCGAAAAAAACGAAGAAATGGTTGAGTTCTGTAAAAAATTTGTTCCAACTATGCCTCAAGATAAGCCACGCTACTTAATGGGTGTAGGCAAACCGCTCGATGTGCTAAATGGAATAAAGTCTGGTCTAGATATGTTTGACTGTGTGCTTCCAACTCGTAACGCACGTAATGGTCAGTTTTTAACAACCCATGGCCCGCTCAATATAAAGAAGGCCCGATTCACTGAAGATCAACTTCCCCCTGATACAGAGTGCTCATGCCGTGTATGTGGCCGATATTCACGCTCTTATATACGACATTTGTTTAATGTAGGGGAGTATCTCGCTGGTCAGCTGATTACTTACCATAATATCCATTTTTATCTGGAAATGGTGAAGAACGCTCGCCTTGCAATTTTTAACGCTTCATTTGACGAATATTACCTAAAATTTTATAACAACTACTCTTCAAACCGTTGGGAATAACAAAAGGAACTTATATGTTCGATTTCATCCTTTCATCTGCACATGCTCAGGCAGCTGGCGCTCCGGCCCAGTCTCCTTTAATTTCATTCATTCCTTTCGTTCTTATTTTTGCTGTTATGTATTTCTTGATGATTCGTCCTCAGAAAAAACGTATGCAAGAAGAGCAGTCTTTTTTAACTAAACTCGCTTACGGAGATGAAGTTTATTTAAAGTCAGGAATCCTTGGAAAAATTACTGCTATCGCTGAAAAAGCGGTAACTGTTGAAATCGAAAATGGAGCTAAGATGAAAGTTCTTAAGTCTCACATCGGTGGATCTGCAGCTTCAATCTTTACTGAAGATAAAAAGAAGTAATCTATGTTTGGACTTGGCATGGGCGAATTGATTCTTATCTTTTTGATCGCTCTGATTTTCATTGGACCCAAAAAACTCCCTGAACTTGCCAAAGGTTTAGGGAAGGGTATTCGTGATTTTCAAAATGCTGCAAAGGGTTTCTCTGACCAGGTGCAGAATCCCCAAGAAACCGCTCAAGCCGATACTCATGAGGTAGCAAAGATTGCTGACACTGCTCAGCAAACAGTCGCAACTGCCTCTGAAAATCCTTCTCCTAAGAACGAAGATCATCATTCATAAATAAAGGGGCGAAAGCCCCTTTGTTATCATTGCTCAAACCCCTAAAATTGTTTAACATTTTTCGAATACAATATTTCTTTTTAAGAACCCTTTAAAGATACGGAGATTGACATGACCAGGGGATGGTGGTTTCGATTTAGTTTTTTAGCTGCTCTAACAATAGTAGCTCTTATGTCGGTAGCTCCGACTGCCTTTAACCTCAGCGAAAAGAGTTCCTTTCCGATGAAGAGTAAGATCAATCTTGGACTAGATCTCCAGGGTGGTCTCTACATGGTTCTTGGGATCGACTTCAACAAAGTTTATCGCGATGAAGTTATTGGTAACGGCCGTAAGATGGTAAATCTTCTAAAAGAAGAAACTATCGAAGCTAAAATTGGTGATTTGGTATCTTCGGATGCCAAAGACCCTAAGCAGGCGATCGTTTTAACTAAAGCGACTGATTCAGATCGAGCGAAAGATATTCTTTCAAAATATTTTGGTAATACTATTCGCTTAACCGGTGATGAAAACGGAACTCTTACTTATGGTTTGTCGCGTGACTTCGTTAAAGAAGTAGAAAATACGGCCTTATCAAAGTCTATTGAAGTTATTCGTAACCGTATTGATGAATTCGGTGTAACTGAGCCAGAAATTGTTTCTCAAGGGACTGATCGAATTGTGGTTCAGCTTCCAGGCGTAAAAGATATCGACCGCGCC
Organism: Bacteriovoracaceae bacterium; assembly: GCA_044377495.1. Taxonomy (GTDB): domain Bacteria; phylum Bdellovibrionota; class Bacteriovoracia; order Bacteriovoracales; family Bacteriovoracaceae; genus Peredibacter. The sequence continues at coordinate 38,160 of JBILYY010000003.1, forward strand.
AAAGACCTTATTGGTAAAACAGCAAAGCTTGAATTCAAAGTTATTAATGATGAGCATGCTGCTTCAATCCCTGAGTGGATGGACAAAGTTAAGAAAGCGGGAATTGTCTTTAACAAGGGCGATCGTTTTTCTGATTACGTGAAAAAAATAAATGAGACTCTTGCTGCTGAACTCCCAAAAGGCTTCGAGATCGCTTTCGAAAAAGTTTCAAACAAAAATACAAATGAAATTACCAATATGGAGCCTTACCTGGTTGAAACAGGGACTTCTCTTACTGGTGATGAGCTTCAGGAAGCTTTTGTTCGTATGGACCAAGAGCAAAACCGTCCTTATGTTGCTTTAGAATTTAAGGCCAACGGTGCTAAAATTTTTGAAGAACTAACTGGTTCTAACACTGGTAAGCGTTTAGGAATTGTTCTTGATGGTAACGTTTATTCAGCCCCCATGGTTAATGGGCGTATTGCAGGTGGTTCAGCTCAGATTACTCTTGGTGCCGGTGACTATAATACAGTCATGGCCGAAGCGCGTGATCTTGCACTAGTTCTACGTGCAGGTGCTCTTCCAGTTGAATTGATCTTTGAAGAACAACGTGTTGTTGGTCCCTCTTTAGGTGCGGATGCAATTGCAAAAGCTCAGTATGCAAGTCTAGTAGGAGCTTTTCTAGTTCTTGCTTTTATGTGTTTTTACTACAAACTCTCTGGCGTTATTGCCACAGTGACTATCATTCTTAACGTTTTATTCACCCTCTCTTGCTTGATTGCTTTGGGAGCGACGTTGTCTCTTCCTGGTATCGCAGGGATCGCGTTAACTGTAGGTATGGCGGTTGATGGAAACATTCTGATCTATGAGCGTATTCGAGAAGAATTAAGACTTGGTATTTCTCCACAAGAAGCAGTTCGAATTGGTTTTGAAAAAGCTTTTTGGGCGATTGCTGATGCCAACATTACAACGGCACTTGCGGGTATTTGCCTTCTAAACTTTGGTACAGGTCCTGTTCGTGGTTTTGCCGTAACTCTCTTAATTGGTATTACGACAACAGTTTATACAGCGTACTTTGTAAGCAAAATCCTCTTTGAGGTTTATGTAAGTAAAGGTGCCAAGAAGAGCTTAAGTATTTAATCGAAGGAATGATGAGTATGAAAAATATTGATTACGTTGGTAAATTTAAAATTGCAGGTCTTTTATCTCTGGCCCTTATTATAGGAACAGTCGTGATGTACTTCACGAAGGGACTTAATTACGGTGTCGACTTCCGAGGGGGGGTAGAGATTCAAGTTAAGTTTAAGGACAAAGTTTCATTGGGTGATTTGCGTACCGCTTTAACTGAAAAACAAGTGGCAATGTCGCAGCTTCAAAGTATTGGCGATGACAATCAGAATGAGTTCCTGTTGAAACTTGAAACTGATAAGGGTGACCTTAATGCCATTTCAACTCAGGTAGGTTCTGTTCTTACTGAGAAGTTTGGTGCAGGCAGCTTTGAAATTCTTAAAAATGATATCGTAGGTCCTAAGGCCGGAGCTCAGCTTCGAGTTTCAGCTTTTCAAGCACTTTTCTGGGCGATTCTTGCGATTATGATCTATCTTGCACTTCGCTTTGAGTATAAATTTGCTCCTGGTGCGATTGCAGCACTCATTCACGATGTGGTGATTATTCTTGGTGCTTTTATTCTCACTCAAAAAGAGTTTTCACTTCAAATTGTAGCCGCTTTACTCGCCATTATTGGTTACTCAGTAAACGATACGGTTGTTATTTATGACCGAGTTCGTGAAATTGAACAGGCCAACCCATCGATGGGAGCTTTTGAAATCATGAACCGCGCTTTAAATGAAACGATGTCTCGAACGATCATCACTTCTTTAACCGTATTGGGCGTTTCACTAGTGATGTTGTTTATGGGTGGAGCAGTTATTCATGACTTCTTCTTTGCCATGACTGTAGGGGTCGTTTTAGGGGTGTATTCAACCATCTTTATTGCAGTACCTATGACAGTTTTCACTGAGAAGTTCTTTAAAAAGAATGCCTAAGTTTTTACTTGTTCTGATTCTATTTGTGCTTTCTCTTCCTGGGTATTCCGGGGAAGGGACAGCACAATCTTTACAACCGCTCAATCAATATACAGGTAATGTCACCATCCAGGGGGCTCCAAGCGCGCCTACTGTAAAAGCTGTTCCTTCGCCACCTCCTGCTCTAAATGAAGATGCCACTGTTAATGAGCTTCAGCAGATTCGCGAGACACAGCTTAAGAAGGGCGAGGTCCTCGAAACTGCTGTTGAACCTCTGGCTGCACCCGCTCTAAATCCCTTGGAAGAAATTCAAAAGCTTGGGCATAAACAAATAACTGCGGCTGTTTTATTAGATGATAAAGTTTTAGCGATTATCCAAAAGACCTTGAAAGAAGGGGTCATGAGAAATCGTCCTGCAGAAGAGATCAGAGCATTAATTCAGGAAAAGGCCAAAGGATCATTTCTAGAAGGAATCATTAGAAGATTTCCAAAAATCTTAGATATCTTTGTTGGAGTCATGAGGGATGAAAAAGCACTTCCTGGCCTTATTGGTATCATGATTCGTAAAGATGACCTAAAAACCTACGGCTATATTTGTCTTGGTCTCTTTCTCTTTGGCATGTTTGTTAAGCATAGAATCATTAAACCAAAATGGAAGTTTTTCAAGCGTTTTCGCTATAGCGTAACTGTTAGCTTAATCATTTCCGCTATCACTTGTGCTCTCTTTTATAATTTCTTTAAGGATGAAATCAGTCCTACTCTTGCAGTAATTTCAAAAAATTTATAAATAATTAGAACTTTGGAATACAGCCAATCTTTCTGTCGTGTGGAGGGTAGTTGGTGGATATTCCTGTCGAATTACTACCACCTTCTGAAACTGTGTCATTGTTAAGCTCAGTCGCTCCCTTAACTTGATAGATCTTCTGAGTTGAAGACTTCACGTAAGGTGAGAGTATGTTCATAGGGTAGTAAAAGAAAACGGGAACAGTTGCTACGATTGAATCTGTTGGCACGGTTGGAACACCGTTCTTCATGTAGAACCAAACTTTTTTAAGATCTGTTTCACGTATGAGAATAAAATCGTCCGGTGTTTGCATGGGGTTTCCATCTCTGTCAAAAACTGTTTCCGGAGGTTTTACACCAACGTAAATTCCTTCCATATCGACTTGAATAACATCTCTCATGGCCTTAAATAGCGGGTTTGAGCTGTTGTAGTGACTTGAATTGAGGCAATACGATCGGAAAGTTGTTTGGTCAATCCAGGGTGACATATAGAAGCCCATGGACTTCGCAATTGAAGGATTTCCTCCGGCCTGCTCCGTTTCAGTTACTGTATTCATGACTGGAAATTTTTGAAAGAATTTTGTCGAGAGCGGAATATTTGTGGCCCCAAAGTTTTTTGCCTTCTGGATAATGATGTCATTAACGTCATCATTAGCATTTCCGTTATTGTCAAAAAATCTAGGGTCTGTGTTATCCCACAGATTAAATGTTCCAGGTATTTGCTCTAATCTTGGAAAGAGGATGTCATCAATCGCACCATATAAAGGGTCCATGAAATTATGACAAACGATATCTGATCCGGCCGGAATGGGATCTGGCGGTACTCTCGGAAGAAAATAAAAATGCACTCTGAAAGCTGCATCATAATAGATGTCTCCACTGACTTCATCTACTGAAGGAGGTCTGTGGATACAAGTATATTGAGTAATGGCAGCGTTCTTTAATGGACCTAGAGTTGGTAATGGAATGGTGGATGAATACTTTATGATTTGAATTGAATCTGATTTTGAACCCGAGCTTGTTTCAAGAAGAGTTAGAACATAAGCTTTGTCTTCAAGAAGTTTATCAATGTTAATGGTTAAAGCGTTGCCATTTGATCCTGGTTCAACAATGAGATTAAAAGTATTTGCATCATCATCAACGGACTTCAATACGCATTTAGGGTTAGCTACTGATTGATCGGGCAGAGAATTGTTACACCAGCCATTAACGTTAACAAAAGAAGTATTAAGCGAAATGTCTTCTGTTACATTGAAGTCTGTATATAGAATGCCCGCACCTTTGGTATCTTTGCCCACGCAAAATGAGCCACAGTTACCATAGGTAATGGCCTTACCATCTTTACATCCACAAAAAGTAGTTTTGAATTTAACAGCGCCATCGGGACGAGTGGGTGTTACGCCACCATCGCCACCAGTGGTTCCACCAGTCGTTTGTGCGGCATCATCAATGAGGGCCCGCGCAGGCATAGTGTCCTGACAACTCACGAGCAAAAGCCCCATGATGCCAAGGCAAAGTACCTTTAAATATTTGATGTTCAATCGTGAGACCATAATCCTTAATCCTCAACGACTTATCGAGTCGATTACTCTATTTCTTAAGTAATTCTAACTCCCGCACCAAATGAAAGACGTATAATCTACCAAAACGCCGTAGATTCCAACACTTAGGCGAAGGCAACGGAACTGTTGAACTGGTTCCTTTGCCCATAGTTTAGGGCAGGGACTCAATTTATTTTTTAGTATGCCGATAAGCTATCAAAATCATAAACATATGAAGACACCGATACAAGGAGTGGAACATGACGAAAGCTGATTTGATTGCCGTAATTGAGAAACAGGCGAACCTTCCTCACCACCAAGCTGAGAAGATCGTAAACATTTGCTTTGATAGTATGATTCAAGCGCTCTTCGATGATGAGCGAATTGAGATCAGAGGCTTTGGTTCATTCGCCAACCGTAACTACAAGGCCTACGAAGGAAGAAATCCTAAGACAGGTAAAGTAGTGAAGGTTAGTCCTAAGAAAGTTCCTTTCTTTAAAGTAGGTAAAGAACTTAAAGAAATGGTTGATGCTGGTAAAGACAAATACGTTATTCGCGAAGCTTAATTTCATTCATAAATAGCACTCCTTTGGGAGTGCTATTCTCTTCATAATTCATCCAATCTGTTGACAATTTCTTAGCGTATGCGGTCTTCTATGAGAATACAAAAAGGATTCTCATGAACAAGCTCGTACGTGGACTCACACTAACTGATTCTATTGCCATCGTAGTTGGAACCATCATTGGTACTGGGGTTTTTTTAAAAACAGCCACCATGGCCCAAACTTTGGGAAATCCTACTTGGGTTTTAGTTGCTTGGGTTGTTGGTGGAGCTCTTTCATTAACGGGCGCACTTGCTTATGCTGAGTTAGGCTCAATTATGCCAGACGCAGGTGGTGAGTACATCTACCTTAAAGAAGGTTACGGCGAGATGTGGGGCTTTCTATATGGATGGATGCGTTTTTGGATTGGATCGCCGGGATCCATTGCTGCCTACGCAGTTGGGGCAGTCACATTTGCAAGTGGAATGGTCAGTTTGGATTTTATCGGCGGCAAAGTAGTTGCTTCCGTTTTACTCATAGTTTTTTTCTCGCTCCTAAATTGTCTAAGCGTTGCCTTCGGGGGAAAACTGAATTCATTTATGACTGGATTAAAGTTATTTATGATTTTAGGGATCACTGTCGGTATTTTTCTTTTTGCAAAAGATGTTAGCTGGTCTCACTTTGGAGAATCGTCTCCAGGAGCTGAGGGTTTTATAGGCTGGTCAGCTTTTGGTTCTGCTGTTTTAGCAGCTCTCTGGGCCTATGATGGATGGAACAACCTTTCTATGGTGGCCGGAGAAATTAAAGATCCAAAGAAAAATATCCCTCTTTCATTTACGATCGGGCTTTTGATTATCCTGCTTATATATGGATTAACTAACGTTGCTTATTTTTATGCTCTTCCGTTTTCCGAAATAATTTCAGCAAACTCAAGTGCGTTTCCAGATGCTCTACCTGTTGCAACTAAAGCTGCTCTTACATTTTTAGGAGCCTCTGGTTTAACCATTCTTTCTGCTGCTTTTGTTTTTTCAGCACTCGGTGCGATGAACGGATCCATTATGACTGGAGCTCGAGTTCCTTATGCGATGGCCGTAGATGGACTCTTTTTCAAAAAACTGGGCAGTGTGAATAGCAAGACAATGGTACCTGTAGCATCTATTTTAACTCAGGCGTGTGTTGCCATCATGCTTGCTTTGTCTGGATCGTTTGATCAGCTTACAGATTATGTTGTTTTTTCTTCATGGATTTTTTACGCGATGGTAACTGGGGTCGTCTTTAAAATGAGAAAGACTCGTCCCGATATTCAGCGTGACTATAAAACCTTTGGCTATCCCGTCCTGCCGGCGATCTTTATTATTCTGGGAGTTTTACTTTTAATTAACACCATCTATACATCTCCCCAATCAACTATGATCGGCCTGGCCTTTATTCTGGCCGGTATCCCAGTGTTTTATTACTTTAAGAAAACAAGATAGTAAAAAAAAGCCCCACTTTTTAGTGGGGCTTTTTTTTATTGAAAACAGCTCACTTTTGCACTCGCACTGGCCAATGGGTAACCGCCTTCAAAAATAGTTTTCTTTTCTTCAATGATTTGGAACGAAAAACTAACTTCAACATCTGCAATGGCGGAGATATTTTCTTTCGATTTACATACCTCAATCGCTTTTTGCATGAGTTCGCTGTGAATCTGACTTTCAACACTTCGGATCGTTCCATAGAAACGCTGCTGTTGTGAAGGGTATGGAACCGATACGGGTACGTCTTGAGGAGCACCAGCAAAAACATTTAAGCTTAAGATAAGGGTAAAAACTGTAGCAATAAATTTCATATAACCTCCAAAAAGTTGTGTTGTTCTTGGTGCCAATTTAGATTAGATGATTCATTAAATATAATTATATAAAACTATTGTTGTCATAGGTTTTAACTATGCATGATCGAGATTCTAGTGACTTAACATTAGGGTCGTTTTTTACAGACTCAGTAGAGAGTTTTTCTGAGTTGGGCTATAAATGTAATATGAAAAAACTGCTTAAACTAACAACAATATGCCTACTCACTCTTTCATCTGTTTTACATGCGGAAGTTGTGACCTTAAATTTTTCCAATATGGCCGGAATTAAGGGGCAGCTTGCCGTGGCCGTTTTTGATAAACCAGATTCTTTTCCTGATCAAACAGCTAATGCTGTCCTGACAAAGTTTTATCCTCTGCCTACGGCCCTAAATGCAACAACAGTAACCGTTGATTTAAAACCTGGCCGTTATGCAATTGCAGCATTTTTAGACCAAAATAAGAATCAAAAGCTCGATACAAATATGGTCGGGGCCCCTAAAGAGAGATTTGGTTTTTCTCAAAATCCAAGAATCACTTTCTCAGCTCCCAATTTTGCTGAGTCTGCCTTTGAAGTAGAGGCGAACAAGAAAAAGGTACTAGAAATAAGGCTTATTAAGTTATTTTAAATTCAAACTCGTTGGTGTTTTGTAAAGTTCAGGTAAAAAGCTAACCAAACTTCCTACTTCTTCTACTTGGTGTCTAATCCACTCCTGAACGACCTCAGGTGGGAATTGTTTGGTGCGAATGTAGTAAGTAAGGAGCGGTCCAATAACCGGTGCATTCGAGCCCAGGATGCTTTTAACTCGGTAGAGTGTTCCTCCATCTTGCGCTACAAATGTATGCTCAATTCGTCCAAACTCTAGTGGGCCCATGACGGGAATCACCACAAAGCCATCTACTCCATAAGATTCGACTCTGCCTTTACCTTTACTTAAATACGTTCCAAACCTTTCCTGTCGGTACATCACTGCACCAACGCCCATGCCATTTGACCCATCTGTCGCGGCTTCTACTACGCTTGTTTGCCCATGCTCAGTAAGGTGAAACAAATGGTAATAATCATATTCTTTTCCTTGGACTACGGCCTTACCTGTAGAAAGATTTCGATACCACCAAGAAAGCATTTCAGGGGTAACACCTTTTAACACAGGATGTTCAATTTCGATTAAAACTTTTCCGTCGTCCATTATCTCTGTCTTATATTTTGCCTCACTTAAACTTGGGTACCCCCAAAAGTGAGGTCTAGCTGCTTCTATTTCAAATTGAGGGCGTGGAAGCGAAAATAAAACCATCACCCCTAAAATAGGAATAAGTAGTACGGTCGCTAAAAAAAACTTCATATTTTTTCCTCAGATATTTCTTTTCTAATTTTAAGCATCCA
>JBILYY010000071.1:0-15959 GCA_044377495.1 Bacteriovoracaceae bacterium
TTTTTCAATTCAACAAATGAGTGAGGGGTTTCTTTGGATCAGTTTGGGTCATGCTGATGCCCTGAAATATCAACAGATGCTGACTTATGTTTTTGTGACGTTTGGCCAAGTTTTATGGCCTGTATGGGTTCCTTTGGCCAATTTACTGATTGAAAAAGATATTTTTCGACGAAAGATACTCTTTATCCTGATGGGGTTAGGAGCTATCATTTCAAGTTATCTGCTATATCTGACTTTTATAAATCGAGTAGGTGTTAAAGTTGAAGGTCATCATATCTTTTACGCTTTTAATTTCACGGACTCACTTACTAAAAACTTCAGCCTGACCTATCTATTTCCGACAGTCTTTTCGCATTTCGTTTCAAGTCACAAAAAAATGCACGTCTTGGGAGTATTAACTTTCTTGGCATTTATTATCAGCAAAGTTTATTATACGTATTTTGTTTTTTCTATTTGGTGTTTTTTCGCGTCTATCTTAAGTGCATGGATTTTCAATGTGATGAGATCAATTAACGAGGAGGAACGCCCATGTTTTACCCCATCATAATCTTGATCACAGTTACTCTGTTCTTTATGCTGATATCAGCTTATAAAAGAAAATTGTGATTAATTTTTTTGGTAGTCTTTGAGTTTTTGATTTAGCTTCTTAAGATTGCCGCGCCAGTCTTTACTCTGAACTTCTTTTCCGGAATCTTCAGACTTCGCAGATTCATTGTCTGTCCCCACAATAGTTGCAGCTTCATTCGCACGAAAGTAGGGTAATAGTGACGAAGTCATTAAAAGCGAGGTAGGGCTAAAAAGATGCAACAACTCATCTTCTTTACTTAATATTTTTAATTCTTCCTCTGAAAGCGTATTCATTTCAATGGCACTTTTCTTAGTATCTGAGTCTTGAACGATAATAAGGCGATCAGACTTGTTGACCTCATGTTTTTGATTCTTATCGTCAGTCACCTGAACATTACCTTCAGTTAAAGCAAATTCTGAAACCTCTATGTTTTTTATTGTTTGGTGATTCACAAAAAGCTCGGTGCCTCTGACTCCCATGATGGCAAGTTTTGTTTTGAAAACAATGTCACCTTCTTTGGCCTTGTTTTTTATCAGAGCTCGGATTTGTCCCTTAATAAAGGAATAAACAATTTGTCTGTCTGTCTTATCAATAAACTTAAATTCAGCGAAATTGATTTCAGAATTAGCACCAATACTCATCACTGAGTCATCAGCAATCAAGAGTTGAGCAAATGATTTGTCTTGAGTTATGAGTGTGTCATTTTTATAAAAGCGGGTTCCCACCTTCACTTCTTTTTTCACCCCGCCAGTCACCTGGAAAACCTTCCCTCTCATGACTTTGAGCTGGCATACAAAGTTTGGTACAGCTTCACCCTTTTCTTTGTTAAAGGTAAAATCCTGAGCAAGGACTGGTAATGAGAACAAGAGTAAAAAAGTAAGTATTTTCATATTTAGAGGTTAGATGCATGGTTAATTTTTGTCAAAAAGCGTTTAATTTGCCTACTAAGTTACTGTTTCTCTTGCTAGTTTAGTTGTTAAGAGTTTGTTAATAATTGCATTATTTTAAGCATATTCTCTTCTTTGAACCTTTCAAAGAAAAATGCCAGAATCTAACGATAGTCACAAGAATTTAAGGATCAATCATCAATCATAAAGACAGCGTCCTTCATCTCTTCAAAGGCCTTGAACAAAAATTTCCTGAAAATGCGAGTATTCAATTTTTACTTGAGCACAACATTACCATTAATTTTGTTCTTCATGATTATATCGCCGACGCATTTGAGAAACTTCCTGAAGAAGATTTTTTCAACCATTTAAAGAGTCTTCTTGAGGGTGTCGTTTTCTTTTACAAAAAATATTCAAAAGTTGAGAATTCTGAAAGTCGTGTCAAAATATTTCATGATGATGTTAATGAGATTATCTCTAAAAATCTTTTCAATGGTAGTCATGTTTCTAACGAGATTCTTTGTTCTAAAGGTTGCTCCGATTGTTGTTCTCAGCTTGTTACTGTCTCAAGGTCGGAAGTTAGTCTTCTTCTCAAAACTTCAGCGAAAATCAACCTTGAACAGTTAAAAAAACAGCATAATCTTACTACCGATAACTGGATTCAAGAGCTTAGTGAAGAAGAAGGCAAATGTGTCTTCTTGAATCGAGATAATGGCGCTTGTAATGTATGGGAGCATCGCCCTGCCAATTGCCGCAACTATTTTGTAACAGGATCAAATAAACATTGTAGTGTTTTTCGTCGAGACCCGAATCTTTCGGCTTCTTTAAAATCGGTTTATGCAGACGTATGTATTTCCGCTTTCTACGCATTGGATGGAGGCGAGGCATCTATGTCGGATTTTCTTTATGAGAAACTTACTTGATTGCTTTCAAAGTCGGCCAAAGATGCATTTAAGTTTGATTATTTATATTTCACCTTTAGAGGTCCACGATTAAAATTGATCCAAGCAATGGAGGTTTTCCATGGTGGGTGAGTTGGGCTTTTACGTAGTTGTCTTTTTTGGTTTATTCTGGCTTTTCATAGCAGTCTCCGGCGTTATTTTGGAAGTGCTTGATCATTTGCCAAAGAGGCATTCTGGCCATCATAAATGAGTTGTGCCCATTATCGTGTTAAAACCAACGCTTAATGTTTTCAGAGATAAATAGTCGGATGTTCCAATGAATCCCAGTCATCTTTTGGTCTTTTTCTTCCGAAACGACCACTATGGGCTTTCGTATTAACACAAATATCCCGTCTATCCAATCGCAGAAATCGCTTAGTAAAGTGACGCAAGAGACTGCTGACAATTATTCAAAACTTAGTTCAGGGCAAAGAATTAATAAAGCGGCTGACGATGCTGCCGGACTCGCGATATCAGAAAAACTTAAAGCTGAAATTCGTTCTTCAAAGCAAGCAAATAGAAATGCTAACGACGGTATTTCTCTCGTACAGGTTGCTGAAGGTGGATTATCAGAATCATCGAATCTACTAACACGCATGCGTGAACTTTCTTTGCAGGCCGCCTCTGATACTTTACAGGATTCTGATCGAGATAAATCAAATATAGAATATGAGCAACTCAAGCTGGAGCTTGATCGGATCTCACAGACAACTGAATTCAATGGAAAAAAATTATTGAACGGATCAGGCCCTGAGCTCGACTTTCATGTTGGTGTTGGTGATAACAGTTCCGATGATAGAGTTAGCTATAGTTCAAAAGATCTTAATGCTGGAACTCAGGCATTAGGTATTTCTTCCGGAACCATAAGTTCTAAAATAAATGCTCAAGAAGGTCTTGGTAAAATTGACCATGCTATAAATATGCTTTCGGCCCAAAGAGCAACAGTTGGCTCCCTTCAGAACCGTTTGATCTCAAGTTCAAATAATTTGGGAATCTATCATGAGAACATGAGCGCTGCTAATAATCGAATTCGAGATGTCGATTATGCAGAAGAGTCAGCGACTAAAGCGCGCAACTCAATCCTGGGAGAGGCCAATACCTCTGTATTGGCCCAGGCAAATATGACTGGTAAGGCCGCTCTTAAATTATTGAATTAGTTTCTCCATCGATTTGCTCACTTTTATGAAGTAGGTCAATTCCAACCAGTAACCATTCAGCTAATTCGATTGTAACTAAATGATACAAAACCCTCCGCCCTTCTTTTCGCTCTTTAATAATGTTATTAGCTTTAAGAATTGCCAAGTGTTGTGAAACGGTAGACTGGGGTAAACCTATTCGCTTTTGCAAAGTAGTCACATCGAGTTCCCCTAAACGTAGTTCCTCAATAATCTGAACTCGCATAAAATGTCCCAAAGGTTGCATGAATTTTGCTAATTGCTCAGCAGATATTTTTTTGTACATTTAGTACCTCTCATCGTCTTTTAATAATTTGAATTTGATTCTACAAAATATTTAAAGAAGTGGAGGGGGTGTAGAGAAAAGAAGATAGAGTAAAGGAGCTCTGACAAACTTGTATGATTCAAAATGAGATATAAAATAAAGACAAAGAATCGACAAATCATTTGGGAGACTTTGGGGAAATGGATGGTCATAACCAGTTTCAAAACCACTGCCTTCTGAGGTGGATTCGAAAGTTTCAAAAACAATTGCAGGAGGATTGCTTATGGATTTGACAGTATTATTTAGTTGCCCCGTCTGTTGAAACGATGGATAGATGGAAAACGAAAAAATGGATAGTAACAAGAGTACTAATAACGTAGAGCGTGCATAAATGAGGTTTACTGATTTATTCATTTTATGCTCACAATTATATGTGATTATGCATCTCGTTGACCATAACCTTTCTAGTTGGTTTTAATGAATAAGTGTTAGAAAACACCAAAATTTTGACGGTCTTGTCTTATATTTTTCTGCGACTGCCGACTCAAACGAGGAAATTGTTGCTATAGGATGATTATTTGTGAACACTATTAACACCTAATCAGAAATACGGAGGTTTTATGGAAAACACACAAACGACTAAGAAAGAAAAAGCAGTTCGTAAGCCAAATGCAGGCTTCATGAAAACAATGACGCCATCAACTGACCTTGCGGCAGTTATTGGTGCAAATCCTGTTGCTAGAACAGAAGCTGTTAAGCTTATGTGGGATTATATCAAATCTAACAATCTTCAGAACCCATTAAACAAGAGAAACATTCTTGCTGATGCAAAACTGTTAAAAGTTTTCGGTAAGAATGAAGTAACTATGTTCGAGCTTACTGGTCTTCTTGGTAAACACTTAAGTTAATCACTTTTAAGGGTCCGCAAGGGCCCTTTTTTTTCTCTATTTTTCATCCACTCAAATCAAATATGTTATAATTTCTGCCTCAAGGGGAAATTATGCAATTACTTCAGTCTCACATCGCTCAAGATATTATTAGTCATGGATTATCCATGGGTGCCGATTTTGTAGAGATCTATATTGAAAAGACTCAAAATGAGGGCTTCGTTTTTAAAAACTCCCGAGCTGAGGATACTCAATCCGGAATTATTTTCGGTATAGGGATTCGCCTCATTTATGGTGAACAGGCACTCTACGGCTACACTAACTCTACTGATCGTGATGAGCTTCTGCGTATTACCACATTGCTTGGTTCAAGAATCGGCAAAGAGACCAAAACTCCCACATCGGTAAATTTTGAAAAACTTGTTTATCCCAAAATACCTACAATCACCGATCGTGAAGTCGATGCTAAATATAAACTTTCATTTTTAAAGAAAATTGATGAGCGTCTTCGTGCTGATCAAAAAGTTTCACAAGTGATGCTTAATTATTCTAAGAAAAAGCAATTAATCGAAGTTTATAATTCCGAAGGATTGTCCGCAACCGAAGAGAGGCCTTACATTCGTCTATTCCATCAGATCGTTATGAAAGATGGAAATTTGCAGACCGAAGCCAGTTTTGGACCAGGTGCAATTGGTGGATGGGAATTTATGGAAAATCTGGACATAAATGAAAATTGTGAAATGTTACTGAAACAGGCCAATACCACTTTATATGCACCCCCATGCCCCGCAGGTAAAATGCCAGTCATTATTGATAATGGTTTTGGCGGAGTTATTTTTCATGAGGCCTGCGGACATTTACTTGAGACTACATCTGTTGAAAAAAAGGCCAGTGTCTTCTGGGACAAGTTGGGTGAAAAAATAGCTCATTCTGCTCTAAGTGCAGTTGATGATGGAACTATTTCCGGTTCATGGGGTTCGTTATCTATTGATGATGAAGGGATGCCGACGCAGAAAACAAATCTGATTGAGAACGGTGTACTTAAACGATTTATTTCAGATCGAATGGGAGAAATAAAAACCGGACACAAGCGAACCGGGTCTGCTCGTCGTCAGTCTTATAAATTCGCACCGGCCTCCAGAATGAGAAATACCTATATCGAAAAGGGGCCGCATGAATTGGCAGAACTTATTGCCAGTGTTCCAAACGGACTCTATGCCAAAAAAATGGGTGGGGGATCTGTTAATCCTGCAACGGGTGAGTTTAATTTCTCGGTTCAAGAAGCCTATTTAATTAAAGATGGAAAAATTACCACTCCCGTAAAGGGTGCCACTCTCATAGGTACCGGGCCGGATGTTATGACTAAAATTTCAATGGTTGGAAAGAATCTAGAGCTCATGGCCGGAATGTGCGGATCAGTTAGTGGAAGTATTCCAACCACTGTGGGGCAGCCATGTATCAAAGTGGATGAAATTTTGGTTGGGGGTGAAGCGTGAAAAAAATAATGGAACAAGTGATGAATGACATCACCGACCTTAAGGCCGATGCTGACCTTATTTTATCCTCTTCTAAGTCACTTAAGATGAGTGCCCAGAATGGATCAATTTCAGAATATAAAGTTTCTAGCTCTCAAATGTTGGGTATCAGAGTCATAAAAGATGGTGCAGTGGGGATTTCATACACAGAGGCAATGGATAAAGACTCTCTTCAGTTTATGGTTCATCAAGCATTACAAAATGCACAAACGAATGAAGCGAATCCTAATGAAAAGATTCTTGATCTAAATGGAAGTCTCTCAGACGTTGCATCTTATCCTGAAGGCGAAGTCGATATAGACGTCAAAACAAAAAAGGCTTTGGAACTTGAATCTGAGGTTAAGGCAAGGGATTCCAGAGTAACTGCAGTTCCATATAATTCTTATTCGGAAAATGAATTTGAATCCCTCTATCTTACTTCTAAAGGTCGCTTCACTAATTATAACGATAAAACTTATTCAATCACTTCTTCAGCACTTCTCGCCGACCAAGGGAAAAAAGCAATCTATTACGACTATTGTCTGGCCCACACTTTTAATGAATTACAATGGAATAAAGTAGTAGAGACTTCTCTCTTTCATGCCCGCAATATTCTCGAAGCAAAAACTCTGCCTACTGGTAAATATCATGTTCGTTTTTCAACTGATTCTCTTAAAGATCTGATTGAGTGTTTTTCAAATTTCTATTCTGCCAAATCCGCGATGGACAAAGTAAATCCTTGGGCGAGTAAAATAGGTGAGCAGGTTATTTCTCAGGATATTACACTTGAGGATCAACCACTTTACAGCAATGCTTATCGTACAAGTCTTTTTGATAGTGAAGGGGTTAAACGAAGGGCCCTTACAATGATTAAGGATGGAACTTTAAAATCATTTCTCCATAATTCAGTTACTGCCAGCCATTTTAAAACGGAAACCACTGGTCATGCTTCCCGTGGAGCATCGAGCTCGTTAAATGTCTCGGGAACCCATTTTGTGGTGAGTGGTACCAATAAAAAGCCTCTTCCACCCAAATATATGGAAGTTATTCAGATGGATGGCCTTCATTCTGGGGCCAATCGAGTCACTGGGAATTTTTCTGTCGCCGTAAAAGGGTATTTATGGGAGAACGGTCAAAAGACCATGACTTTCGGAAATATAACCTTATCTGGAAATCTCATTGAGCTTTTAAAAAATGTTGAAGTGGTAGGCGAGAAATTGGAAGCTTCTACGGATTTGTCCTTTTTCTCGGTACCCCTTATGTTTAACGATCTTTCAATTGCAGGGTCATGATAAATTTTAGTGAAATGGGTCTTAATGAAATTATCCTCAATAATCTCAAGAATGAAGGTTATGAGACGCCAACTGCTATTCAGGAGCAGGCCATTCCCGTACTCCTATCTGGTCGCGATCTCTTAGGAGTGGCCCAGACAGGTTCTGGAAAAACGGCTGCTTTCTCACTTCCAATTCTTCATCATCTGGCCGAGAAGAAAGCAAAAGATGGTTTGCTTGTGCCTCGAGTTTTAATTCTTGCTCCAACCAGGGAACTGGCGACTCAGATTTTAAAGAGTATTGAAACCTATGGTCAGGGGCTAAATATTAAGAGCTGTGCTTTTTTCGGTGGAATTAAGCAGACTGAGCAAGTTAAGGCCTTAAAGAATGGATTAGATATATTGGTTGCGACTCCTGGGCGGTTACTTGATCTCATGGAGCAAGGCCATATTCGTCTCGGTAAAATTGAAACATTTGTACTGGATGAAGCCGATCGTATGCTTGATATGGGATTTTTTGACGATATCAATTTGATTATTGAGAAACTTCCGGAGCAAAGACAGACGATTTTTTTCTCTGCCACAATGCCCGATAATGTCGCTGGCCTGTCCTATGAGATTCTCACCAACCCTAAAAGAATTGATGCCACTCCACAGTCCAGAACCGTTGAGACTATAAGCCAAAAAGTGATTTTCTGCCGAAAAGACGATAAATTTCAGCTTTTAAAGAAACTTCTCAAAGAAGAGGAAACAGAATTGGTTATTGTTTTCACAAAAACTAAAAATATGGCCGACAAGGTAAGGGAATATCTCATCCACAGTCGAATTCCAGCGACAGTTTTTCACGGGGATAAAGATCAGCAGGACCGTGAAAAGGCCCTTCATAATTTTAAAGTGGGAAGTTTTAAGGTCTTAATTGCGACTGATATTGCGGCACGAGGGATTGATGTACAGGGCGTGAGTCACGTGATTAATTTTGAATTACCCCTTGAAGCAGAAAGCTATGTTCATCGAATTGGAAGAACAGGTCGGGCCGGAAAAGAGGGAATCGCTATTTCTTTTTGTGATGATCATGAAAAGGGCATTCTCGAGCGTATTTTGCGCTTAATTAAGCTAAAACTTCCGACAGAAACATATAAAGGTACACCTGAAATGCCTGGAAAGTGGCTAATGGATGGGCCAATTCGAAAGGTTACTCCACCAACTCCCGGAAAAAGTCAGGAAAAATCCTCTTATCTTGATCACTCCAAGCGACAGCGTGTCACCAAAGAAGGCGAGTCAAAGGCCAAATCTCATCCCGGATTCAAGGGTAAAAAGAAAAAGTAATCAATTACTCTCGAATCTTCGGAATATACCGGTATTCCCCATTTTTATCGTAGGGACCTTGTACAAATTCATCTTTTTTTTTCTTAGGTCCCGAATCTGGGTCCTCCAAGTACTTTTTTGATTCCAGGTCCTCTGGAGCAGGATTCGAAAAAGAACCTACGCCCATATTCTCGTTCCTAATTGCATCTGTAGCTCCAGAGTTTGGATAAACTGATGGTTCAGAAACTGCCATGGCAATCGCCGGTAAAAGTCCGAAAAAGATCAAAAAGAATGTATTCATGGATTTTTTCTCCTAGGTCGGTTGTGATCGACACTCTTAGGTCCAGCACCATAAAAGGCAATGAGGATTACGCCACCCAAAATGGCCAAATTTTTCATAAACTGAATCATTTGGATTTGGTGGATAGCCGGATCAGAAATGTCCCAGAAATTATGCATGGTGAAAGTGACGGGGACTAAAAATAAAATAAGCAGCATTGCACCGAACCGAGCAAAATAGCCTAAAAGAATACTAATACCACCAAAAAGAGCTAGTAACCCAGAGAGAGGCACCAAAAGATTTGCCATGGGGACACCCTGATTGGCAGCATACTCGATGGTTCCGGCGCTAAAATGGTTGACCCCGGATGAAATAAAAATGAGGGAGAAGAGAAATCGTCCCAGAGGAACGGCCCAAAGTCGTGCCTTGGTTTCTGTGAAATTAAATGTCGTGTGTGTTTTTGGATGTGAAATAGTAGCCATGATAGCCTCCCTTGCAGTCCTTACTTATTTGTCCTCCCACTCATAGAGAGTGACAAGCGCAGAGAGTAAATACAAACAAAGTTGGATATTTTAGTGGCCGCGAATAGCGTTTGGATCAATTGTTATTGGTATGGCAGTGCCAGACCATACAGTATTCTTATAAGTTCCAGTCACAACTTTTTTCGCAACTAACACAACATCAACCAAACAGTTAAAGTTAGACTGTACTGCAAAAAAAGACATTCTTAAGACGGCTTCTTCTTTGTCGACGCAGTTATCAACTTGATATGGGTCTTCTTTACGTTTCAAATATCTAGTGAGCCTGGTTTGGTCTTTGCCGTAGATAATGATATCCCGGGCCTTCTCCATCGTGTCGTTATATTCGTTCAAGGGGCCCGCTACTTGATCATCAAAACAATTAGAACAATAACAGTTGTGCTTAAGTACCTCAGGGATGGTCTTTAAGAAGGCAAAACTCTCTTCCCCCACGAAATGGGTGCAGGCCTTACAGGTGTTTTCGCTGCAGATTCCACATGTATAAGGAGCTTTCGGCTTACGACAGGTTTTGCAGACTGACATTATCTATTTCCATTCGCATCGCCCTTGGGCTTGTTAGTTTTAACAACTTTGATCTCGGAGGCCGGGCGAGTTGCCCCATGCTCTCTTCTGAACATCTTTTTAATTGAAGTATCACTTTGTGCAGTCTGACGGCAATTATCAGCAATTTTCATGCGATCGGCGCATTTTACACATATCCACTCGGCTTCTGTAGTTGGGTTATTATGGTAATAAAGCTCAACATCCGGGTGAACTTGCTTACATTCTTCACAAAAATTACGCTGATCTTGGTGAATTATTGTCTCCGTAATCTTCTTACGGTGGATTTTTTCCCTCTCATTTTCAGCTTTTGGGGTAACAGTACCCTTGATCCCAGCCTTTAGCAGCGCATCCTTCATGATTCCCATATTTCCTCCTCAAGGCGATAATTTCTCACATAATAACTTAATCCCATTGGTGTACAATAAAAAAATAAAACTGACTAAAGGAAGATGCATGGAAACGAGTTATTGGAGAAAATGTGGCAGCTGTAAGAAAGACATCGGATTTAATGTTATTTATCAGGTTTGTAGTGTTAGTTCATGCCAAAAGCATGCTTTTTGCTCCGTAAATTGCTGGGATTTGCATAATCCGATTATGAATCATAAAAGTTCTTGGGCCGAGGAAAAGCGCTCGCCTCGAGGGGAAGAAGCGGTTTTAGAGGCATCTGAGGCACCTAGAAGGATAATTGTGACCCCAAAACAAACTATTTCTGAGTCTCATGAATCAAATGAGGTGTTGATTGTTGCTTCCAAACTTAAGCAATACATAAAGGATAAATATGACATGAATACAGCTGCTTCAGTGATGGATTCTCTCTCTAGGAATGTCAGAAGAATGACAGATAGGGCAGCAGAGAAGGCCAAAAGTGAGGGGAGAAAGACAATAATGGATAGAGATTTTGATTCTTGAGGGTACCCCCTAAAAAAAGATAGTTGCTATTGTAGAAAAATAATTACAAGATAATTACAAGATCAAGATAATTAGGAGGGCTCAATGGCCAAAAAAACTGCAAAGAAAGCTACTAAAAAAACCGCTCCAGCTAAAAAAGCTACAGCTAAAAAAGCTGCACCAGCTAAAAAAGCTACAGCTAAGAAAGCTGCTCCAGCTAAAAAAGCTGCTCCAGCAAAAAAAGCTACAGCTAAAGTTGCTGCACCTAAAAAAGTAAAAACAGCTCGCAAGCCGAATGCTGCTTTTATGAAAGCTCTTAAGCCGTCTCCAGCTCTTGCTGAAGTAATCGGTAACGTTTCAGTTCCTAGAACTGAAGCTGTTAGAAAAATTTGGGTTTACATCAAGAAGAACAATCTTCAAAACCCTAAGAACAAGAGAAACATTCTTGCTGACGATAAACTTTCAAAAGTTTTCGGTAAGAAAGAAGTTACTATGTTCGAACTTGCTGGAATCCTTGGAAAACACCTTAGCTAATTTCTCACGAAATTATTAAGATAAAGAGGGCCCTTAACCGGGCCCTTTTTTTTTGGTACAAAGTCTCATGCTTAATTCTTTTATTGTTCTGGATTTTGAGACAACAGGTCTGTCACCAAATGTGGGAGCGAGAACAACTGAAGTGGCGGCAGTGTTAGTTGAGAATGGTCGCATGACAGATCGCTATCAAAGTTTAATGAACCCCGGCGTTTCCATTCCATCATTTATTCAAGATTTAACCGGTATCACCAATCAAATGATTTCGAAGGCCCCAAATAATGCAAAAGTGATGAAAGAGCTCCATCACTTTATTGGTAAAACGCCTTTAGTGGCCCACAATGCCTCATTTGATAAAAAATTTCTCGATGCGGAATTAGAATTAGTAGGGCTCAAGGCCCCACAACCCATGGCCTGCTCGCTTTTAGTCGCCAGGAGAGTTTATCAGAAGGCACCCAACCATAAGCTAGGGACGCTGGTTAAATACAAAAATATCGAGACTAATGGGGTTTTTCACCGAGCGTTAGCGGATGCAGAAATGACTGCCAGGCTTTGGCTGTGCATGAAGGCGGATATTGGTCAGCTACTCGGGATGAAGGAAGTTACTTACGATGTCATGAGACTCCTCGCGAGTACGCCAAAAAAAGATGTGAATAAACAATGGAAGCCTTAAAACGTTATCCTTATCGTAAAAATGATTTATTGCAGGCGTGGGATAGTGCTGACGAATTAATTTTGCAGCATATGAGTGCACTTGCGCTCTCTGGAAAAAGAATCTTAATTATCAATGACCAGTTTGGTGCCTTAAGTTGTGGTTTGAAAAATCTTGATATCACCAGTTACACTGACTCCTACGTTAGCTACAAAGCGATTATCATAAATAGCTTTGATAAAATTATTCCGATGAATAATTTAAAAGATCTTTTTGGCATTTATGATTATGTCTTGATTCAGTTACCTAAGAATATGTCTTTCTTTGAAGATATCCTCTGTCACCTGACTCAGCATCTTAACTCTACTTCTCAAGTTATTTGTGGGGCGATGGTAAAGCATTTGGCCCCGGCAAGCTTTGATCTACTCAACAAATACATTGGAAAAACCACCACGAGTCTGGCACAAAAAAAAGCGCGACTTATTTTCTCGCATTTTGAGAGAGACAAAATTGATTCTCCATACCCACTAAAAGTGAAGTTTGATCTTTTGGAAGAAGAGGTACTGAATCATTCCAATCTTTTTAGCCGAGAGAAACTGGACATTGGAACAAGATTTCTGCTCGAGAATTTGCCCAAGGGTGATTACAAAACGATTCTTGACCTTGGTTGCGCTAACGGAATCGTGGGAATTATGAGTAAGAAGCTTAATCCTCATGCGAAGATTATTTTTAGTGATGAATCTCAAATGGCGATTCTAAGTGCCAAGGCAAATTATTCTAAGCTCTTCACCGACAACGCCGAATTTTATTGGACGAATTGTTATGAAGATCAGGAAAAGAATTCGCTGGATCTCGTTATCTGTAATCCACCCTTTCATCAAGGCAACACGATTGGGGATTTTATAGCATGGCAGATGTTTCATGATGCAAAAGAGGCCCTGAAGAAAGGGGGAGTCATCAGAGTCATTGGTAATTCTCATCTGGCCTATCAGGTGAAACTGAAAAAAATCTTTGCGAATAGCAAAGTAATTGCCACTAATACCAAATTTATGATTGTGGATGCGGTAAAATAGCTCGCTTTAGATCTGATTAATTTCTTCACGTAACTCTTCAAATGAAGGGACACCTTCGAAAAGAACTCCATTCACAAAGATAGCCGGAGTCTGTCTCACTCCATTATGCATTCCATTAGTAAAATCCTGGCGAACCTTTTCTAATAACTGATCATCCTCCATGTCATTAAGAAAATTAGGCATATTAAGTTTAAGGTTTTTTGCTAAGTTTAAAATATTGTCTGTTGAGAGATCCTCTTGATGATCAAAAAGTGCATGATGCATTTCCCAGAATTTGCCCTGACGATCTGCTGCCTCGGCGGCAACCGCTGCTACACCTGAATTTGGGTGTTTGGAAATTAATGGGAAATGGCGAAAAATTAAGCACACATCAATATAGCTACGAAAAATTTTATCAAGCACAGGCACGGCTGCCGCACAGAGTGGACTTTGAAAATCACCATATTCCACAATGACAATCGAAGAATCCAGAGGCCCTTTGTGATGGTCTGTTTGAACGGGGGGATTTTTTAAGGTGAAAGTAACTTCGCTCATAAGGATTCTCCTTAGTGAAAAGCATATTTCACTAAGGATTATCCTGATAATTTAATTTGTCGATTTGGGGAGCGTAATAACTAATGAATCTGTTTTACTTACTAATTTTGCCAGACTTAATTTCTTGGTCAAGTTCCTTAAAGCCACCAATGAGTTTACCATCAACAAAAACTTGTGGGTAGGTCGGCCAACCGCTCCAAAGTTTGATTGCTAAACGCGGCTTCCAGTGTGAAAAGTAACTGCCGTATTGCAAATATTTAAAATCAACTGCGGCATTTTCTAGCGCCTTTCTGGCCTTACCTACAAATGGATTTTGCGACATACCAACCACAACAATTTTATTGTTTGCGACAGCGTTGGCGACTTCTGTCACTACGTCCTGATGATAGCCTGAAATGAATGTAAGTGCGTTTTGAGATACCTTCTCAGGTGCGAGTACGGGACGATTCATAAATTCTCCTTAGAGTTTTCGAATTGGCGTTCTACCAGTTTGTGGTAAAGGCCGTTTTCTTGTTTAAATAGTTCACTATGAGTTCCTACTTGCACCACGCGGCCTTCTTGCATGACAAGAATTTTATCCGCACGTTTCACAGTGGAAAGACGATGAGCAATAATAAGTGTTGCACGTTTACCAATTTGATCTTCAAGTGCTTTTTGTACTAGATGCTCACTCTCTGCATCCAGAGCACTCGTTGCCTCATCTAGAACGAGTATGCGTGGATTCTTAAGCAACGCCCGAGCAATGGCCACGCGTTGTTTTTGACCTCCTGAAAGTTGAACACCGCGTTCGCCTACAAGTGTTTCATACCCATCAGGAAAACTTGTAATGAAGTCATGAGCAAAGGCCAGACGAGCGGCATTTTGAACTTCAACAAGTGTCGCATCTGGTTTTCCATAGCGAATATTTTCAAATAATGATTCAGAAACGAGAACTGGCTCCTGGGCAACGATCCCGATAGATTCTCTTAGCCCTTTTAAAGAATAAGATTTGCTGTCGATGCCATCAAAGAAAATAGATCCATTGTCTGTTTCATAGAAGCGCATAAGAAGTTGCACGAGAGTTGATTTCCCGGCACCTGATGATCCAACAACCGCCACAGTCTCATGCGAATCCATGGAAAAGCTTACGCCTTTGAGGACCGGGAATTCAGGTCGAGATGGGTAGGCAAAATGGACGTCATTAAATTCAATTCGGCCGGTCTTAATTTGAGGTATACCAACTTCAATATTTTCAGTTTCTTTTTCAAGAAGCTCAAAAATTCTTCCACTCGCCCCATATGCCGACATGAAATCTGTCCAGAGACTTCCGAGCATCCCAACCGAAAACGCAACAGTAATGACGTAAAGTAGAAAGGAAGTGAGAGTACCTACGGTCATTTCACCTTGAATCACTAAAGTACCACCATACCAGACAATGAAAACGACAGCTGAGAGTCCAACCAGCGAAACAAGATTTGTGAAACTTGCAATAACACCAATTTTTTCTTTGGATAGGCCAAATGATATTTCTAATCTTTCATCGTAGCGATTGTTTTCAAATTTTTCCTGAGCAAAAGATTTAACAGTCCTTACTCCTGAAATCCCTTCTTCCGCCACGCCAGATGATGCTGCGAGTGCATCCTGAGCTCGTTTAGAAATAGCTTTCACTTTTCTTCCAAAACGTGCGGCCAGTAATCCTAGAGGAGGGATGATAACCAAAATAAAAACAGTTAATTTTGCTGAAGTCATAAAAAGCATCACCAGACCACCCAAGGCCTGAACGAGACTACGAACGAGCATTGAAATATTCACACTTAAGGCATTTTGCAAAACAGCTGTATCGCTGGATAATCGACCTAAGAGTTCACCGGTCTTTTGTTTATCAAAGAAGGTAATGTTTTGACCCATTATTTGCGAAAACAAACGTGCCCTCAGGCGCTTAACAGTTTTTTCACCCGCTAAAGTAAAAAAATAATAACGGAGCGCAGAGGTTATAGATTGAATGGCAAAAATCCCAAGCGCCAAAAGAGCTGCCAAATTAAGCTGAGACTGATCCTTTTGGGCGATTGCTTCATCTATTATCTTCTTAATTGAGTGAGGATAGGCCAACAAGGCAACAGAGCTGATA
>JBILYY010000072.1:0-15956 GCA_044377495.1 Bacteriovoracaceae bacterium
TCCGCACTAAGGTGTCACGGGTACGCTTACGAGTCATTTCAACCAGTCCAAGGCCCGAAATAGGAAGCACATTGGTTTTAGATCGGTCTTTTTTTAAAGCTTCAAGTAGTGATGTATAAACCTGCGTCCGGTGATCTTCTTTTTCCATATCGATGAAATCGATAATAATAATCCCACCGCAGTTTCTTAAACGGAGTTGGTAAACAATTTCTTTCACGGCTTCCAGATTGGTTTTAAGAATCGTGTCTTCCAGCGTTTTTTTACCAACATATTTACCAGTGTTCACATCAATTGAAACCAATGCTTCAGTTTGATCAACGTTAATTGATCCACCTGACTTTAAGAACACCTGATTAGAGAGAGCTCTTTCGATTTCAATATCAATTCCATAATGCTCAAAAATCGGAATATCCGCATCATAGAACTTGATTTTCGCTTGATGATTAGGAATAAAACGTTGCATGAATTTTTCAATCTGCTTAATTGCTGACTTATTATCTGCAATGAGAGAATCAACATCTTCATCCATAATGTCACGAAGGGCACGCTGAACAAACGAAAGATCTTGGTGAAGCTCAAGTGGAGCTTTTGCTTTCTCCATCTTCTTTTGAACATCTTTCCAGCTTTTAACTAAATTATTGTAATCGTTTTTTAAAGTTTTATAGCTTTGAGTTTCCGCAACTGTACGAGCAATTACGCCCACACCTTCAGGGCGAATAGAATCAAGAATATCTTTTAAACGCTTTCTTTCTTCTTCTGATTCAATCCTACGAGAAACACCAGTGTGTTCAATAAACGGCATATAAACGATGTGGCGTCCGGCCAAAGTGATATGACGAGTAACTCTTGGACCTTTAGTTGAAATAGGTTCTTTCGCGATTTGCACCACGATTTCATCACCCTCTTTCAAAAAATCCTGAATTTTCACGTCTGGACGAAATTTCATATCCACAGTTTCTGTCAGTGTTGAAAATTCATCGGGAATCACTTCACCAAGTCTTTTGGAATTAGTTTCTGAAGTTGCAATTCGACTTTGCATTTCTCGCTGCTCATCCAACGTCGGAAGATAAGCATCATCAACATAAAGAAATGCGGCCCTTTCTTGACCGATATCAATAAACGCCGATTGCATTCCAGGAAGAACACGTAGCACTCTTCCAAGATAAATGTTTCCTACGATTGGAGACGATTCATTGTTTTGGGGATGTCGCTCGATAAGAAAATCTAAAATCTCACCATTTTCAATGAGCGCAATACGCGACTCATTGTGGGTCTGGTTGACCACAAGTTCTTTTGCCATGAAAAATGTCCTAATCTTAAAACTTAAACGTAATTAAAATCAGAATACAGGCAAAAGAACCAAATATAAAGTCGGCAATCTATGCTGCGCAAACCTATTTAGGTCAACATCGCCACGATAGTAGCTGTTAGAAGAGAGCAAATTGTTCCGCCCAAAAGTGCCTTCATCCCAAGTTCAGAAAGCATTCCACGTTTGTTTGGAGCAAGTGCGCCAATTCCACCGACTTGAATTCCGATGGAGGAGAAGTTGGCAAATCCACTCAAGATATAGGTTGCGATCACAACTGACTTGGGATCTTGAAGAACACCCTGCTCTTTCATTTTTCCAAGCGACATATAGGCCACAAACTCATTGAGGATTGTTTTCTCACCAAGCAGCTGACCAATATAAATCATATCGGATTTAGCAACACCAAGAAGCCAGACGAATGGGGCCATAGCATACCCGAGAATAAATTGCAGAGTGAGACCGTTGTATTGACCATTTGTCCATGTCGTAATCATGCCATTAAGACCGGTAATGTTTCCAAGAAAATCATTCAACATATAGTTCACCATCGCAATCATAGCAATGAAAACAATCAACATCGCAGCAACGTTAAAAGCAAGTTTTAAACCTTCTTCCGTTCCCACTGCAATAGCTTCAATCATGTTGGTTCCGATTTTTTCATCGGTTAACTCAAGCTTCTCATCAATTTCTTCAGTTTGAGGCATGAGCATTTTTGAAACAATGATTGTCGCAGGCGCAGACATCACGGAAGCGGCAAGTAAGTGTTTTGCAAAAAAGAGCTGTTGAACTGGATCGTTACCACCTAAAAATCCAACGTAAGCAGCAAGTACGCCGCCAGCAGTATTGGCCATACCACCGATCATCACACAAAGGATTTCAGAACGGGTCATGAATGGAAGATAAGGCTTAATTAAAAGTGGAGCTTCGGTTTGACCTAAGAAAATATTAGCAGTGGTAGAAAGATTTTCCGCACCGGATATTTTCATAAACTTACCCATTACCCAAGAAAGTCCATAAACGACTTTCTGAAGGAGGCCTAGGTAGAAAAATAAGCTCGTAAGCGCCGAGAAGAAAATAATAGTTGGAAGAATTTGAAAAGCAAAAATAAACCCAGTGGTTTTGGTATCCATGAGGTTACCAAAGACAAACATAGAGCCTTGGCGAGTAAAATCCAAAACGACTACAAAGAAGCCTGAGATTTTATCAAATATGCCAGCTATCAAGGGAACGTGAAGAATCCCTATTGCAAAAACAACCTGTAGCATAAAACCCAGAGCAACCAACTTCCAGGGAATCCTTTTTTTATCTGAACTGAACATGTAAAGGACAAGTGCCAAAACGGCCAGGCCAAGAATACCGCGAAAAAATGACTCAAAGTTCATAGGACTCCCGTACAAGTTAATAGCTAACTCATAGAGTTATACCGAGAGGCTATTGTTTATGGCAAGGAAAAGTGGACTGTTTTAGAAAGATGTTTGCCAAAATTGAGTGCCAAATTGCACCGAGCTCATTGTCAGAACATCCGATTTTTCACTATGCCAAGCGACGCGCTCAGAAGTTGAAAAACTCTCTGAGGGAATAGAACTTTGAAGTTCGTCAGAACCTTTTTGAGCACTGCTGTAAGCTACAAAAATAACTCCTGCAATGATCCCTATTGCTGCACCAGTCCAGATATTTGAAATATGTTTCGATGCTTCATCGTAAAATGAAAGTGTCGATAAACCAAGAATGGCCCCACCTGCACCGGCACCGGCCACAATCAGAATATCATTCTGCGTATTCTTAACAAGATCGTCCTCTCCACCCTCTTGAGCCAAGGCCCCAGTCAGAGTGAGAAGTTGGAAAATAAGAAAAATACAAAGACATTTTTTCATGAGAACCCTCAATACATAAGTTTGCCAAGCAGAAAGCCTTAAGACTATGATAAGTTCCTCTCTTAAAGATGGCAAATCCGTTATTGTATTGCGAGTGTATATGATTAAAGAAAATTTTCAAGTTTATCCGCTTATTGACAAAAAGAAGAAGGGACAAGTCCTGACTGACAAAGAAATCAAGTGGTTCATCCAAAGCTATACCGACAAAAAAATTGAAGATTACCAGATGTCGGCAATGCTTATGGCAATGTTCATAAAGGGCATGAACGTAGTTGAAACAGCTGCCCTGACAGATGCCATGCTTGAGTCAGGTGAGCAGTTAAAATTTTCCGGTAAAAATGTGATTGATAAACATTCAACCGGCGGAATTGGAGATAAGGCTTCTTTTATTCTAGCTCCTATTGCTTCTGCAGCTGGTGTAAAAGTTCCTATGATTGCTGGCCGTGGACTTGGTCACACAGGCGGAACAGTTGATAAGATTGAAGCCGTTAAGGGTTTTAATACGGCACTTGACCTTAAAGTATTTCAAGAGAAGCTGAACAAGGAAGGCCTAGTACTAATAGGTCAAACGCCAGATATCGCACCAGCAGATCGTTTGATCTACGCACTTCGGGATGTGACTGCAACAATTGATTCAATCCCTCTTATTACTGCTTCAATCATGAGTAAAAAACTTGCTGAGGGCGCTAACGGAATTGTCTTTGATATTAAGTCAGGTACTGGTGCATTCATGCGTTCAACTAAGGATGCACGAGCACTTGGTAAAAGTCTTATCGCAACATCGAAGCGTTTCAAGAAAAAAGCAGTCGCCCTAATCACTGACATGAACCAGCCACTAGGCAATGCTGTCGGACATTCAAATGAAATCATCGAATCAATTGAAACTTTAAAAGGTAAAGGCCCCAAGGATCTAACTGATCTTTCAATTATCCTTGCTGCCCACATGATTCACATTGGTGGAATCGAAAAAACTTTTGAAAAGGCTTTAAAAAAAGCCCACCATATGTTGGATTCAGGTAAAGCGCTGGAAGAGTTTAGAAAACTTTTAAAATCTCAAGGCGGTGATGACCGCGTGATTGATAATTACTCTCTTTTGCCGACTGCAAGTGAAGTTACTAAGGTCACAGCTCAAAAGGCTGGTTACATTAAAATGTTTCAAAATGATAAAATAGGTCTTCTTCTTATTGAACTTGGCGGCGGTCGTAAATCAAAGTCGGACATAATTGATCATGCGGTAGGATTCAACTTCGAGAAAAAAATTGGTGATCAAGTTAAAAAAGGTGACACCATTTTTGTCATTCATCACCATGTCCATCAAAAAGATGCTGCCGAAAAGATCAGAACAAGCTTCCTTAAGGATGTTTTAGTCATGTCATCAAAAAAAGTAAAAACACCAAAACTCATTATAGAAAAACTTAGTTGAGGTTTGTGTTATGGTCATGAACAAAATTCTGGAATCTTCGCATTACATCCAAAGTAAATTCAAAGTTAAACCAAAAATTGGTATTGTCCTCGGTTCAGGTCTTGGTATTTACATCGATCAAATTCAAAACAAAACGATTATACCTTATAATGACATCCCCCACTTCAAGAGAACAACTGTTGAAGGACATGATGGAAGGCTAATTCTTGGAGATGTTCACGGTGTTCCTGTTGCTGCTCTTCAAGGAAGAATGCATTCTTATGAAGGTCATCCGATGGAAGAGATTGTTCACCCAGTAAGGACACTTGCAGCCTTGGGAATTGAAATGCTTTTCGTAACCAATGCTTCAGGTGGAATCAATGCAGATTTTCATCCAGGAGACTTGGTTGCAATTGTAGACCATATCAATCTCTCGGGGAGAAATCCTCTTGTTGGCCCAAATATAGCTGAACTAGGTCCCCGTTTTCCAGATATGGGCCAGGCATATGACCCAGATTTGACTGCTCTGCTTAAACAGGTAGCAGCCAATCATCATGTGAATTTAAAAAGTGGAGTTTACTGCTCTGTTTTAGGACCGACCTATGAAACACCCGCAGAAATCCGCATGCTCAGAACAATTGGTGCGGACCTTGTAGGCATGAGTACTGTCCCCGAAGTAATCGCTGCCAACCACCTTGGTCTCAAAGTGGCAGGGGTCGCCTGTGTAACAAACTATGCGGCGGGTATTAAGGCAGAAAAACTAAACCATGCAGACGTAAAGAAAGTGGCAGAAAAAGCCATGGTTGGATTTGCCACCATTTTAACTGAAACTATAGGTGAACTTAAAAAGTTGGGAAAAATATAAATGAGTGACAAGAAGTTGCGAGATCTGGCCCAAGAAGCATCAACCAGATCCTATTCACCCTACTCTAAGGCAAAAGTTGGATCAGCTGTTGAAACTGAGGATGGACATGTCTATCAGGGTTGCAATATTGAAAATTCAAGCTTTGGCGGAACTGTATGTGCGGAGAGAGTCGCAATATGGAAAGCAGTGTCGGAAGGCCACAAGAAATTAAAAAAAGTTTATGTCTATACTGTTGATGGATGGCCACCATGTGGAATGTGCCTACAAGTCATGACTGAATTCTCCTCACTTGATATGGAAATTACATTTGGCGATAAAGCTGGAAATGAGAAGACCAAAAAACTGGGTGAATTATTAACTCACGCTTTTACACCTGACCATCTCAAATAGTCGAAAAAAAAATGGAGAAGGAGCGAATGTTCCTTTTATTAAATGCAAGAAAAAATCTTCAACAGTTCGGAAGAACTACTCGAATCACTCAAATTCTGTGTAATTGATTTAGAAACAACGGGTGGAAATCCGGAGACTGAAAAAATCATAGAAGTCGGAATGATTAAAATAGAAAATAGAAAAATTACAGAAGAAAGAAGCTTCTTAATTAATCCCCAGAAAGATATTCCTGATTTTGTTCAGAAACTTACCGGAATCAGAAAAGCGGATGTTGAACACGCACCAAAGATAGACGAAGTAATAGATGAAATCGTGCAATTCATTGGTGACACAATTCTGGTTGCTCACAATACTTCATTCGATGTTCCATTTTTAAATGGCGTATTAAAAAATCTTCAACGACCCACGATGGAGAATAAAGTAATCTGCACTAACATTATGACGAAGTATCTTATCCCAGACATCATGAGTTCCAATCTGCAGTACATGTCGCAAATTTTCAATATCACACATTCGAAAGCGCATAGAGCGATAGAAGATGCTCGGGCAACTGCATTTTTACTCTTAAAATATTTAGAGATCTTTGAAGAGAAAAAAATCCGTAAAGTGAATCAGCTCTATTATCCAAGAAATAAATTTGAGCTCGATCGCGCCATCTTTGAAAATGAACATGAAAATGGACTGGATGAAGTTTTTAAGGTCCTTGGAAAAACTCAGACGCCGGCGATTCTGTCTGTCAAAGGTGACAATGGTGTCATCCTTACGATACTGCCACTAAAAAATCCTTCCATCGAAGTTGAGGCCATGAAAGTATTCCTCGCTGATTTTAGATGGAGTCAAATTCATATACGTCTATCGGGTCCGTTTATTGAAGGGCTATTTTTTATGAATTCAAACTTCGTAAAAATCCCAGAGACCTACAGAAAGAAAACAATTGAGTATCTAAAGAAACGTCATCCCCTTCCATTAGCACCTACACTAATTGATGAACACGATTTTGTAATTACGCCACATCTGATTAGCGGACAATATATCGTGTATTCTTTTTTAAACTTCTCACCCTATTCGCAATTAGTATTTAAATACCCTTCTCATAAAAAGAAGCTGCATCAGTTTTTATCAGGACAAGTTACAAGGTTTGAAGTTCAGCAGAAGGGGAAAAAGAAAGTCTACTTACAGAATGATATTAAAGATATATTCTTAAGCTTATTTCAAGACTCCTTGACTTCAGATCCCAATCTTTACCTGACTCTTAAAAACAGTGATATTAAAGATGAGCGAAAAACATACCTCGACCGAATTGAGAAGCTCGCCTTAGAACACGGCGATCCTTACCAGTTTCCCCTTAAGCATCTCTAGGTGGGTTATAAATAAAACGAAGCGAATAGTCAGAAACCTGCAGAACAAAATTTTCAATTTTAAGTAAATTTTGAATAAGTTTAGAGAGACTCAAAGATGAAATATTCAATTCGTGCAATTGAATTTGAATTTCTTGCGAAGATTCAATAATCTCACCCTTAATGACCTTTTCTATTTGATTTTTTTCTGCAACCAGCAATTGGTGAGAATAAAGCGTCATGAGTTCACCCATGATGAGATAAAAAGTCATGGTCAACAGACTTAAGTTTACGGTTGCCCTAAATTCAGAGTGACGGGATATCTCAAAAGAGAATCTAATGCCACTTTCAACTGTTCTAAAACGCAATAAATTCTGCGCCTGCTGGTAGCAAACGACAATAGGGCTAAGTTGAAGTTCCTGAGATGTTAAACTTTTAGGATTCACACGAGAAAAGCCTAGGAATGTTTCAATTAATTGTTTGCATCTGGTTGCACCATTTTTCATTTCTACAAGTGTAAGTCTAGCCTCTTCATTTAGTTCATCGCCTAACATCAAAAGGCTCAGGGCGGCCTGAATACCCGCAATTGGATTATTTAACTCATGGGCTATACTAGAACTGATAATTCCAAGTTCCTGACCGGACGGAGTGTGATTACCATCCCCTTTTAAAAAGAAACTTTCCGTGAAAAAAACAAAGAGGTATTTTGTTTCATCAAGATGGTGAACTTCTTTTCTAAAAACGTTATAAGGAATGTCGTTAATCTGAATTTTTTCGCGAAGCTTGTATTTCAAGCAATCGATTGGAGCGAGATTTAAATTAGAAAAAAGAGTATTATGTTGGTACACCTCACCAGTATGAGAGAGAAGCGCTACGGGGAACGGTATACTATCAAGAACACTTCCCCAAAGACCGTCATCAAAGAATGGATCATGAATATCTTGTTTAAAAGAAAAGAAATTTACGAGGGTATAAAAGAAGAATAACTTTTTGATGAGTCTTGAATAATCAGCATCATCCCAGTTCATTTCCAACGCTAAAAACGTTCCATTAAATCGAGGCAATGTAAGCAGGTTAGATGATATTTTAATTTGCGATATATTAACCGATGTGAAGTACTGAAACTTTGCCTTCTCCACGTGATTTTTTACGAACTGGTTGAGAACTTTTTCAATTCTGCCAGGATCAGCTGTATGGATCAGTTCCTTTTCCAAATCGACTAAGGCTTGAGCGTATGCGAGAAGATTTTCCGAGGTTAAGCCCCTTGCTTCCTCCAGAGATTTTGTCGTTTCTAGACGTGCTCGAGCTTCAAATTTCCTGATGTTTT
Organism: Bacteriovoracaceae bacterium; assembly: GCA_044377495.1. Taxonomy (GTDB): domain Bacteria; phylum Bdellovibrionota; class Bacteriovoracia; order Bacteriovoracales; family Bacteriovoracaceae; genus Peredibacter. The sequence continues at coordinate 8,505 of JBILYY010000072.1, forward strand.
TTGAGCCTATTGAGTATAAATAATCTTCTTGAAGTCTAATAAGCGCCAGCACCCTGGGCTCAATAAGTTTTCGAATTTGCAATATATCGAATGAATCATCCAAAACAGCATCAACTAGTGAGCTTTCTATGTTTTGACCAAAACTAAACAACCCTTGATTCTTATCAAGCAGACATAATTTAAACGAAGGGCTTTCTTTAATCAAGTGGAGTGAATTTTCTGAAATAAAATCGACAGTCAGGCGTCCCGATGGCAAGGATGTAGAAAAAATATTATTTTCAATAGGTACTTCTTTGAAATTTGATAATAATCCATCCAAAGATTTTCTAAGATCCTGTGACAAGGAAGGGTCAACCCTGAATGATATAAAACCAGAAAAATTAGTCATATGTTAATTTTTAAAATATTTTTTACTCTCTTCAATTAAAACGAAGCCATCGATATATTGCCCTTGAACTTTAGTTCCCCAATGAAGATGAGGTCCCGAAGTTCTGCCAGTATTACCTGTAAGACCTATCAAATCTCCTCGTCTCACGATATCGCCGGCGTTAACAAGAGTTTTTGAAAGATGCCCATAAACAGTAAAAATATCAAGACCATGGTCAATAATTACCGTCCATCCTGTAAAAAACAGATCGTCTGAAAATACAATTTTCCCAGCATTCGCAGCAGGAACTTTGTCTCCTATTGCTGCCCGGTAGTCTATGCCAAGGTGTTGACCCTTTTTCTTTTTATTATAGACTCGCTTATTTCCATAAACACTTGTGACAGTGCTATTTAATGGCGGCCTAAAAGCTTCAGTAAAAAGGAAATCTGCAACACTTGAGTCATATATTTTATTTAAGACTATCTGTTCGGCGACGACTCTTTTCTCGTCTTTAGGCGCAAGTTTTATTTTTTTCGGGTCAACTTTTAAAACTTCCGCATGATAATGCCGTTCCTTCACAATGAAGTTGAACTCTGATGTTTCTATTCCATTCGAAGATACCTTGCAGCTAAATGGGGCCAAATCGGAAAAATAACTTTCGGTCACAAAGGCCAACCCTAGATTACCTTTTTTAACATATTTTACATCATGCCCATGACAAATAAGCTTCGCTTCATTCGAAGGGATAGGAAATTCAATCCAACGAACCTCACCTTGGCTAATGATCATCGGTCCTGAAGAATTCTCCATCTTCATTTTCGTCTGTGCACAGGCCACTCCCATAAAAAGCAGGCCCATTAGAATAATAAATTTCATTCAACATCCTTCGTAACTATTCCCTGGCCATCATGAAACTGAAGAACAAACTTTGAACCGGGTGGTTGCTTTTTAAATTGCTCTAATGATGAAACCACTTCTTTGCTTTGCGCCATCACAAAACTATAACCGCGTTTTAAAACCAGTTTCGGATTAAGGGCCGAAAGAACATGTTCAAAACGTTTTAATTTCTCAGAGAATCCATTCATTTTAAAACTAACTGCGTGGGAAAGACGGACCTGAAGCTCATCTACATGTTGAGTTGCCTCGAAGATTCCAATGAGTTCTTCAGCGCGATCCTGTAAACGAATTTGGGACAACGCTTTTTGTGCTCTCTGTACCTTTTGCATAACAATATTGATCATTTCTCGTGGATGGAATTTATGAGTCAATAATTCAATTCTCTGATGAAGTTTAAAGAGATCTGATTTTAAATGACTTTGACAAAAGTGAAGTCTTGCGTTGAGTTCTGTTTGTGGTTGAGAAAGTATTTCAGCAGCAGCCGTAGGAGTTTCTGATCGATGATCCGCAACATAATCACAAAGGCTAAAATCAACTTCATGACCTACAGCACTTATTACCGGGATTTTACATTTATGAATTGTACGAACAAGCTCTTCATCATTAAAGGCCCAGAGGTCCTCAAGACTTCCTCCTCCACGAGTAAGTACAATCGTTTCGACTCCTGGAATATTTTCTGCTTTTTTAATGGCAGAAATCAAAGTTTTGGCAGCGCCATCACCTTGCACCAACGAAGGGATGATAATAATGTCACACCAGAGGGATCTGCGTTTATAAACGTTCAAGAAGTCCTGGAGAGCGGCTCCATGCTGAGCGGTTATAACTGCAATACGCTGGGGGAACTTGGGAATTGTTTTTTTATTTTCGAGGTCAAACAATCCTTCGTGAGCAAGTTTTGCTTTCAATTTTTCAAATTGAAGTTTGAGCTGTCCTGCACCGGCCGGAAGAATTTTTTTTGCCAGGATCTGAAACGATCCTCTCTTTTGATAAACACTGACGGGTCCCAAAACAATAATCTTATCACCATCCTTAAGCGTTCTAATTAAGGGATTCCTTAAAGCGTCGCCTTTAAATAATGCACACGAAATACATGCGGATTCATCAGAAAGTGTAAAATACCAGTGACCACTTGAAGAGGTTGAGAGGTTAGTGACCTCTCCCTGAACAAAAACTTCCTGAAATTCTTCTTCCAGGAGATTTTTTATTGAAGAAACGAGGTCTGAAACTGAAGCGGCTTCAAATTCCATCATTTAGTTATAGTTTTTGTCTCTTTGAAGACATTGTAACCTTGAAGGTATCTCATAGCCTGAAGTACTTGATAGTCTTCTTGGGCCTTGAAAGTTTTAAATAATTCATCTTCTGTTACTTTTTTCTTCGTTTTGCGTTTTTCTAGTTCCTTAATATTATGAAGGCGCTCTAGCCTTTCATCGGCTTCACGTTGCTTTTTCTCAGAAGGATTTTCAATCATTGCCGTCAGATGGTTGCGCAAATCCTTTTCACGAATATAACGATCCTGTCTCAGATTTTTTTCGAATTCATCCTGATCCACATCTTCTATTGTTACGTCAGGCATGATGCCTACTGCCTGTATTTTTCGATTTTTTGGAGTCATATATTGAGCAATTGTGAGCTTTACGCCTGTCTCTTTATCCAACTGGGCTACTGTTTGAACAGACCCCTTTCCAAAGGACTGAGACCCCATAATGACTGCCCGTTTATAATCCTGAAGAGCTCCGGCCACAATTTCAGAAGCAGACGCTGAAGCTCCATTGATTAGGACCACCATAGGTGTTGCAAGATCTTTAAATCCTGATTTCTTAACATAACGAATATCTTTGTTTTGAGGATCGCGAGACTCAGTTGAAACAACAATTCCTTCTTTTAAAAACAATGAAGAAACGTCCACTGCCTGATCTAGCAGGCCACCTGGATTAGAACGCAAATCAAGAATGATACCAGCAAGACCGCCATTCTTTTCCGTTTTTGCTTTCAAGGCTTTCATCGCCTCTACCATAGATTCGGCAGAACGTTTTTGAAACTGAGTCAGACGAATGTAGGCAAAATGATCGCCAACGAGTTCTGATTTAACTGGCTTAACTTTAATTAATTCTCTAACAAGGTTAAAATGTTTAATGCCTTCGTGTCCTTCTCTCACAACTCCAAGATGAATTTTTTCACCGATCTTCCCACGCATTTTTTCCATCGAATCTTCTAAGGACATTCCAACAATTGGTTCATGGTTAATTTCAACTAATTTATCCTTAGGTAAAACGCCAGCACGGAATGCAGGAGTATCATCAATGGGCGTGATGATGTAAATAACACCTTCACGTTGGGTGACTTCAAGACCCAGACCACCGAACTCTCCTTGAGTATCATTTTGCATCTTTTCGAAAAAATCTTTATTTAAAAATGCAGAGTGTGGATCTAATGTATCCATCATACCTTTGAGTGCACCTTCAATTAATTTCTCAGTACTCACAGGCCGATAATACTGAGTTTCAACGAGATGAAGAACTTTGTTAAAAAGTTCAAGTTGCTCAAAGCGAGAGCGATTTTCCGTAATCTTGGGTGCCGGAACTTTGATCTCTTTAATTTCTTTTGAATTTTTCTCTGCAAATACATTTAATGACAGACAAAGAAAAAACAAGGTCGTGAAGACTGAATGCAAAGACATGAATACTCCTAGACTGATTATCAGTCTTAGATTTTACTCACTCCATTCTGGTCTAACCACAAAATAGTGTTTTGGGCGGTATTTTTCTTACGTACTTCAAAGTAGAGATTTTGATCCTCTTTGGAGTCTTTTTGGGTATAAGCGAGTGTGTCGCCATCTTTTACCGTGTCATTTTTCTTAACCCGAATGTCCATTTTACCTAGAAGCACCGTTCGTAAATCGCCACCATGGTCAATTAGAACGACTTGACCGTAACTGGCAAGATCTCCAGCAAAAACAACCTTTCCTCCACCTACGGCCTTGACTGGCTGAATAGAGTTATATTTAAATGTAACTCCCTTGGCACTGGCAGTGTAAGTAGAGAAATCCTCAACAGGATTCTTGAAGTAGCGATCAGGTCTTTTCTCAACAATAGGGGCCTGAGAAAAAGTTTTCTTAACTTCAGCAATTTTTTGACTTAGTTTGCTCTTTTGTACTTTAGACTCAGCGAGTTTTTTACTTTGCACTTTTGACAAATAAAGTTCCATTGCAACTTTTTTTCTTTCCTCAAGATCTTTAATCACCTGGGCCAGCTCTTCTTCATTTGTCCTGAGAGCAACGAGTTTGGCATCAAATTCAGTCACTTTATTTTCAAATGAAATAAGTTCAATTTCCTTATTCTTCAATTTTATCTGAGCTTGCTTAAGAAGCTCGAAATGAACTTTCTTTTGCCAGTCTTCAGTCCCCTCATTTTCACTCTCGATCAAATAGCTTTGAAAGATTTTTTTGTTTTCTGATTGGGCCTTATGAACCTGAGTATGAATTTCGGTGAGCTTGTCTCGGTATAGTTTTACATCGCCTTCAAATTGTCGGATCTGTTCCACACTTGAGATATAAAGATTATTTTTACTACCTATTTGTTTTTCTAAGGAAGAAAGTCTGGCCCCAAGCTCCATAACTTCGGAACGCGCACGAATAAGTCCGTCTTCGCGTCCCTTAATGGATGCAGAAGCAGTAAGTGCGAAAGTTAGTCCGATAATTACGGCCAATTTCATAAAGTGGGTTTCCATCTCCAGTCTTGCATTGAAAATGTCCAGAAGACGGAAAATACCATTAGTAAAATAATGGTATCGAAAAATTTCAACGTTCCATTCAAAAGACCCAAAGCGCTGAAGGCAACGACAACGACAGATAAACCAACTGCAATCGTTTTTGATGCCACAAGTTTTCTGCGTTGAAATTTTTCAATAATATATGACCTTGATCTGAAAAGGTCATAGCAAAGCCAGAAACTAATAATCCAGCAAATTGCAACGAGAGCGATTACTCCCCAATCACCGGCCTTACCGATAAATTTATAAAAGGGATGAGTTTTCATAACGTTTGTGATTTCAGGATATTTTACATCAGTTGCAGTCAGATGATCTTTGCCACCAAACTTAACCACTTGCTCTCTCACAAAATCTAAACTTTCTTGTGACAAAGATGGGTTCAGAGAAATTCTAACTGACTTAAAGTTCATCAAATCTGAATTTACTTGATAATCAGATCCAAGCTCACTTACCAATTGATTTAATTTTCCTCTGCTCTCTTCATAGGTCTTGTCTGTAATGCTAAGGACACCAGGTAGATGACCAATCAGCCTGTTAAGCTTTAGGGCATCGACTTTCTCGTCCATTACAGCAACAAAATACGGATTTACTATTTTTTCAGGAGAGATCTTTTCGACAACCTCTGCAATCCAAGGTCTGTGAGTCAAACTAAAGGCAAGCAGACATGAAAAGAAGAAGAAACTAAACCCACGGATAAGAGACTCACCCAATGATTTAAAAAATTCATTTAAATAAAACATGCGTGCCCCGAATACACCAAGCGGCCCTGATCAAGATGAGCAATCTTGCCTGGAAACTGTTTAATGAGTTCTTTATTATGTGTGGCCCAAATAAGGGTCAAACCTTTCTTTTGATTGAAATGATTTAAAACTTCGAATAAACGATATGAACTTTCTTTATCCAAAGAACTCGTTGGTTCATCCGCTAATAAGGCAGTTGGTTTAGAAAGAAGGGCACGTATCATAGCAACTTTTTGCTTGAGGCCACCGTTACAATCTTCAATCTTTTGATTCAGATGATCATAAACACCTAATAAGCGCGAAAGATCTTCCATCTCTCTATAATAGTCATTTTTATTGTCATAAAGTGAGGAGTCGTACGCCATCCACATATTATCTTCACAACTTTTCTTTTGAAGTAAGCGAAGATCTTGAAATACCGATGAAACAAAATGTTTAGTAGAACGCTGATGAGGTAAAATGGCTTTTCCGGATGTTGGCTCCAAATAACCACCCAACACATTAAGAAGTGATGTCTTTCCGGCACCAGAAGGGCCAGTTAGGAACAAAATTTCGCCGGGATATACAGTAAGCTGCACTGACTTCAGTGCCTTAATAGAACCATACTCCACCGAAAGATTATCTAGGTGAAATAAATAATTCTGATTAGTTGAACCCTGTTGAGTCCGACCTTGTTGTGGAAGCCGACCGGTTAACATCCTTGAAACCTGCCTATACTTTTCGGGCCCCATCATGGTGCCCATATAACGTTATGCAAACATTGTACCGAGAGACAAAACGGAAAGTAAAGGTTATGAGTCAAGCGAATGCCTGACAAGTTCAACCAAGTATTATCCCCTCTTTTTTCAAGAGTTCATAGGCCGAATCAGAGCAATAGACGTTCGGCACGAAGTTAAATTTGGTTTGAAGATCACTAATTATAGAGTTTTCAACATCACCCAAAAGTTTCACGTCCCCGTCTTCCATTAAAATCTTAGCAGGGTCTCTTTCGAGCAAGAGGTTTTCTTGGGATTTTGACTTCACTAATTTTTTACGGGATTTAACAAAAATAATATTTTTCTTTGGCAAATCTTCAACAATCCAGTCTTTTTCTGTGCCTTTCTTTTTTATGATATCCTTGATCTCTTTAATTCTTTCTTCGGCACGTTTAACTATTTTATCGTAAACATGATCTTCATCCTGACTAAGAATACGCTGTTTGAATTCTTCGCACTTTACTGTTCGAGGTGCTTTTCCAAAAAGCAAAGAAAACGCAAGGTCTTTGATGCGTGGATTTTTATCAAATAAACCGCTTGAGTAGCAGTGATGAACCTGAGTCATGAAATACTGGTCATTAAAAGTATAAAACTTTTCTGGATCGTGTGTGATCATTTCCATCAGTTGAGAGTAGGAGTAAACCTTCCCCTTCTCCAACATATGAAAGCAAAGCTCTTCTGCGATGGCATCAAATCTGGCCCCGCGAGCCGAACGGATCACTTGGGAGTACCAAGCAAAACGGGCCATGAGGAAATCCTCAACCGCGTGAAGAGCATTATGATTGATGGCCAGGACTTCATGACCGTTTACGGTAGCGACTTTAAAATGGTGAAGCAAATAATCGCGATCATACGTTCCATATTTAATTCCTGAATAATGAGCATCTCTCAATAAATAATCCATGCGATCACAATCCACTTCAGA
>JBILYY010000182.1:0-5706 GCA_044377495.1 Bacteriovoracaceae bacterium
GATGTACTAAATGGGTGTCAAAATTATCTGTAAAAATCAGCGTGCTGGTTATGACTACTTCCTAGAAGAGAAGTACGAGTGTGGTATTTCCCTTTTGGGAACAGAAGTTAAGTCAATGCGTCAAGGAAAGGGAATCATCAATGATGCCTATGTAGTGATTGATTCTCAAGGTGAGGCCTGGCTTCAAAACGCCACTATTCCTCATTATGATTTTGGGAACATCAATAATCATTCCGAGACTAGAAAGCGTAAGTTACTGTTAAAACGTGAAGAAATTCACCAAATAGAGAAGAAAATGGCGACTAAAGGCTATGCCCTCATACCTTTAACGCTCTACTTTAAAGACTCTTTGGTCAAATGTGAAATCGCTTTGGCCAAAGGCAAAAAACTCTTTGATAAGCGTGACACAGCTGCTAAAAAGGACGTAGAGCGCAAACTAAGACAAGGACAATACGAGTAATGGAAACGTCAGATAACGTACGCACCATATATCCTCTCGATAAGACCAAAATCTTCAAACATGAAGAAGCCTTAGAGCTTGTTCCACTCTTGATGCATATTTCTGCCAAAACCAAACGCGATCTAAATGTTCTCAATTCTCAACTGGGATTTTTTAAGACTAATTCTGATAAGGCCGTAGCTATTCAGGAAAAGATCAATATTTCACTTCAGGCCTGGTCGGACAAAATTAGAAGACTTGGTGCTATTCCTGTTTCTCTATGTAAAGTTCGTATCCCAGGAGATGAAGGTCATTATCTCTGGGAATATCCGGAAAAACGTTTGTACATGCACTAATCGTTTCTAGATTAGTTCGGTTATTCCTTCATACAGCACTTTAAGAGCGATCAGACCTAAAAGAATATTTAGCATAAGGTCGAATTTCGCATCCGAAATTTTTCGAGAAATCGGAATTGATATTCCCACGCCCACTAATGATGCCAATATGAGAACCAGGACATGCTCCTTGAGATCCACGAAGTTAATCCCTGCGGCCCCCCAGAAAGCAATAATCTTTGAAAGCTGAAGCAGTGCTTGGCCTGCACTTTTAGTAGAAAGCATGCCTTGTCGTTCTATCTTAAGACGATTGAAAAACGGCATCACAAGAGGCCCAACTGCGCCAACGAATACACCTAAAAATCCTGAGATGGCACCAAGAAAAATAAAAGTCCGTAGCTCTGGGACTCCTTTTGGTTTGAAGCGAAAAGGAATAATTGAAAAAAGTATAAATACACCAACCATAATTTTTAGCCAACTGGGATTCACAAGATGAAAAAGCTTGGCCCCACCCCATGCAGCGGGAATCATCAATAAAGAATAGGCCCCTACCACTTTCCAATTAACTTGTTTGAAAAATATTCCCGTTCTTAATGCATTGGCGGAAAGTTGCGTAAAGCTATGGAGGGGAATGGCAAGTCCGGGTGGGAAAACTAATAGGAGTCCGGCAAGAATAAGAGTCCCGCCGCCAAGACCGGTAAGGCTCGAAATCAACGCCCCTAACGTAACAAGAAAAAATAATAAGAGAGAACTCATTACCAGCCTTTATAGTCCTGATAGAGCTGAATTTTTCTTCTCATTGCCTCAAAGGCAAGAGAAATTTCAAACGTAAATAGTTTTGAGATTTTATAATATCGATCAAAGTTTTCACTAAAATCTTTTTCAACAAGATCAGCATGCTTTTGTTCTTTCAAACCTTTTCGATGACCCTTACCAAGTTCTGAACCAACAGAGTAAGCAAAATCACTAAGTTCATCTCTATCAAGAAATTTTTTAACTTTCACAGAGAACGATGGAATTTGCCGGCCCCAATATTGTTTTCCTTGGTGAGTGCAGTATCCTAATCGCTCTTCCATTCCATCTGCAAATATTTTGCTTGCTTCAATCATACGAAGTCCATGGTGATCAAACGGCGAAAAGAAAAAACGATTATTTTTTTCTGTATATACTTCTTTAATATCCAAAAGGATTGCATCTGCTCGAGAGTCAGGATTTTTCGGAAGAAGCGAATAGATATAATGCTTCTTGCCAAAACTTCCTGGAGTTAGACCCACTTCATCAACATAATATTCATTCATCAATGCCGATTCACTTCTTGATTCCAAAAATTTCTTTAGCAATTGTGTAGTGATTTCGCTCCTCGTATTGATGGGGAAATCACGCATTTTTTTTGCCCATTTTTTATTTGAGCCTAAATAGTTCCGTGTATTCATCTCCCAATTGTCTGGTTTTACATCTTTTAACATTTTGAGTTGTTTGTGAGGTATTTCAGGATTTATAAAATGGGTATAATACGCGTCTATAAAATGTTCCACAACCCGACGATCAAGGAACCCACCTTCATTCTCTCTTCTCAGTGAAAGGGAACTCAAAAAACGAATAATGTCCCAACAATATGGCCCTAACCTAGAGCGATCAAAATCCATCATGGCGGAACCACGCGAGGTTTTAACGTAATTATCAATATGTGGATTGCCATGAATAAATGTCGTCGGGACTTTTGAAAGATCCACAAACCTATGAAACTTTGCCTGCATAATGGGTCCGGCCATGCGAAAAAAAAGATAACGTGCCTCTTTACGGGCCAAAGGAGCTATACCTAATCGTTTTTGAAAGACTTGGCTCTGGCGTAAATACTCTTCCATAATAAAAGTATATCAGAATTCCATTCTTTTTGGATTTAAGTTAACATAGGTTTATGAAAGAAAAGCTGCTAAATCATTTCATGAAGATTGGGCCTCGACGCTTCGTGGTGGGTACGGTCATTTTATTGGTTATTTTGGATATCCTTAATAGTATCTATCTCAAACTTTCATGGGTCAAAAACGATTTGTCTCATAAGATCGTTTTATTGATTATTGAGCGCATGAAACTACAGATAGGGGATTTCGATCACGCGACCATAATGGAAATTAGTGGATTAACGAACAACTCTTTCGATTTTTTTCTTTTACTAATTTTAGTCAACAATTTGTTTTTTTACTTTTTCTACCTCCGTAAAAAGCTATGGGCCCAAGCCTATGTTTTATTTTATGCTCTTACGGCCTGCATCTTTTCAGCGACAATGATTTTTGACGGTTATGGTATGGGTATTGGTTGGATGATTTTTAACATCGTGACAGTGCCAATTTATTTTTATATTTATTGGGGAGTAAAGCTTCTCAAAAACGAAACTACCCTTGTGCCAGAAAAGAAGGGACGATAAAGTTCGCACCATCAGAGGTTCCCCAATCCGGGATGTCTCTCAAACCATTCATCAACATTCTCTGTCCAACTACTGACAAAATAAATGAATCAAAGGCCTGACCATTTTTTGTAATGGTATCTAGGTCGTTTTCATAGATAAAGATATCCATATTCTGCTCAATCTGTTGAACAATCATTTCTCTTGCAGCTGGAGCAAGTTCCAAATCAAGAAGTTGATACATGGTTGTTTTTTTAATTATTCGAGCACGGTAAAGTTCAATTAAGCAGATTTCGATACTTGATTCATACATCTTAAGATCACGCGGAAGATGCCGCACAAGATATTTCAGCCTTGCAAGAAGCATAACTGATACGTTCCCAAATGAATCATATGACATTTTAAAGACTTCTAATAATTGATCGTAGTAATTTTTCCAAATCCAGACATCTAAGGGACGATGCCAGTAAGGGACAAAACCTTTTCGAAGTTTTCTTTTAAACGAACGAGAAAGCATATGTTCGTCTGGATTTTTGTTCGTTAGGTCTTTAGAGTAATCAAGTTCCAAAGATGCTACGCGGTCTTGCTCATATTTTTTAGGATTGCAGCGTTCAAATTCAGCATCCTCGTCCAGGAGCTTTTCCATTTCACTTCTAACTTCGATGACTTCTCTTCTAGGACAAGCATGAGCTCCGGTACAATTATTTAAACAAGCTTCTTCGCACGGAGGACGACTTAGTGGAAAATCGACAATGAGGTCTAAGAGGCCATATTGATCAACCCACGAGGCGATGATGGCATCACGATCCTGAATTTCTTCGTCTCTTACTTGATGAAGGGATTTGAGAAACCATCGTTTTTTATCAGGGTAATATTCAAGTAGCGATAGAAAGAAATTCTCGCGGCGTCCGCCACCTAGACTCATTCCTGCTACGTTTTTAAATTTATTTCCCAAAATAATTCCTATTAAAGAGGTGCTTCCACTTTAAATGGAAGAATCTCCATTCCATGTGCTCTCACTTTCGCTTCGATCACGTTAGGATCAAGACCTTTATGGACTAGGATGAAGCATCCACCGCCACCGGCACCGCACATCTTTAATCCTATCACGTTTCCGTCTTGTTTTAATTCTGCCGTAAATTGCCGAATTTTATCCGTCGTGATGCCGGGAAAAAGCTTTTCCCGCTCAAGACCTTCAAGCGCAATATTTTGAAGCATTTCATCCCACTTCCGGTCTTTGATGGCCAAATAAGTGGCATGAGAAATTTCTGCAATCCGAGTTAATCCATTTACGACTTCAGGTTTTTTATCAAAGAAGGCCTTATAGACTTCCCAGTTATTGATACCTGATGCACGAGATTGTTTCGAAGAAATGAGTGTGAGATGAGCTTCCAGAACATTTTTGAGTTCATCAGAATAAAGCTGTTCTACCTTAATCTCCCCTTCCATCCCTCGTATAGCAAGCACGCCACCTGTAAGTGCCGGGAAATAATCCTGATAGCCGGCCATACCTTGATTAAGAATACGGCTTTCCACTGCCTTGACACGGACAACCGCTGTGTGACGATCATAATTGTGGCCAGTAAAATTGCAGAGAGCTCGGTATAGAGTTACACCCATCGCAGACGAGCCACCCAAACCTGATCCAGCTGGAGCACCAGAAGCAAGTTCAAGCTTTAGACCTGAATTAATATTAAATAATCGGAGAATTTGAAGAACAAAACTCATTTCAGCATATTCACCGGCGTAGACTACGCGATCTTCAGTTAAATCGGCCGATTCGTATTTATACGATTTATTATAATCTGCAGAATGAATCTCAATTCCATTAAAAGCGATTTTAGAAAGAGTAACCGAAGCCTTGAGACCTGTGGCCACATTCAAGGTCACTACATTCTTAATAATGAGATTAATAGGTTCAATGTCCAGTGTTCCGCCAACAAGATCTACCCGAACACTACCCTGATTAGTTACCTGCATTTAAAACTCCTATGTAGGGAAGCTCGCGATATCTGCCGGCATAATCAAGACCGTAACCAATCACAAATTTGTCTTCAATTTCAAAACCTAAGTAATCAATTTTTACTTTGTGCTTAAGTTTAACGGGCTTAAAAAGAAGCGAAGCTAGTTTAACCGTTTTTGGTTTTCTTACTGCCATCATATCCATCAGTGTTTTAATCGTAAGACCCGAGTCCACAATGTCTTCTACTATCAAAACGTTTTTCCCTTCAATATTAGCAGTAATGTCCATCTCTAGACGCACGTTCCCCGAACTGTTAGTGGAATCACCATAGGAAGAAAGCGAAATGAATTCGAGGGATATTGGGCGATTTATTTTTTTTATCAAATCGGAGCAAAAAATAAAAGCACCTTTAAGAACACAAATAACGACAAGATCCTCGTCCTCAAAATCTTTAGTAATAGCATTACCAAGAGCTTGAATCCGCAAAGCGATTTCTTCTTCAGTGATTAAAGCTTCGGGTGTATATAATTCCATTTAAAAACTCCTAACAGTACGAATTGTTCAG
>JBILYY010000183.1:0-5690 GCA_044377495.1 Bacteriovoracaceae bacterium
TTGCCCTGTACTCTAAAGAATAAAGGATTGTTTTTGTGAGATTCGCCGATAAAACTGAGGCTTTTACAATATTTTTCATTCATGTTCTATCGCATTTCCTTCCAAGTAAATGAAGGCTGTGAAAGAAATGTCTATGTTGGTTTGACAGATATATTAAGCATGCTCCTTATGCCCCAAAGGCACTTTCTTTTAATTCCAATGACTTCCCTTTCGGTAAATTATTCAATCCATACGCGAAGGCCCTGAAATACTCACCATTTTCAATTTTCTTTAATTTTTGATCGAATTCTAATTTTCGACGATTGGTCGAAAGGACTGTGTCTTTCATTCGAAATCGATGATTTTAATTTGAGTGGCCGTTAACCCTTTTTGGACCTTTACTCACTTTTCCGAAGTACGTTGGGTTCTGATCCATTCTATTGGCACGCACAACTTCTTAAATCTGGTTTTCATCCCAAACCAATTCATGGATCGTAATGACTTTTTCACCTTTATGAATTCTCTCAAGTTGAGTGATAACGGCTTGTTCGCTCTGATTATCGACAAGCATATCTTTACGATTACGGTTCTTCGTTTTAGTCATATCGTATTTTACTAACTTAACTTTTATTTCTTTCATATATCCTCAACAAATACTCATAGATTTACTCTATTCTAAGACTATTTGGCTTTACAGTCTAGCATCATGCGTTTGTGATCATGGCCCAACCTAAACAAACTGCCATAAAGTCCCCTACACTGTTTTTTCAGGTATCTGCATTGGTGTGTGGAAAGATTTGCGAAATATAGGCTTTAAATGGGTTTCGATCACTTCCCTGAAAATAGCGAGTGCAAGTTCCATAAACAATGAAAGACCCATAAATGAAGAGATGTACGAAAGTAAAACAATCAATGAATGGAAAATTAATCTCACCTCGTTTGGCAGGTGGTGGCATTCTCATATTTGTCTATAGATACTGTTGGTGCTTGTCAACCTTGCGAGAGCTAATACCTACTGCAGAATAAACCGGACAAATTCCCACGAAGACGGTTAGAAGCGGCACAAAACCAAGAAAGAAACATGGATTTGCCAGCACGATGGATGCAAATAAGGTTAAAATTGTACCTACCAAAAATCGAATAGCCTTTCAGTATCATGGATAGTCTTTTGCATTAGCTTTCTTCTTATGAAACGTATCATCCGCATGTGCCGGTGGACCATATATTCCTCGTATTGATTATGTGAGGTCGGGAACCATCGTTTTCTTCAATCTGGATTTTTTTCTATTAATTTCGCCTTTTCCTTTCTCAATACAAAAGAACTGATCACGATCAGTATGAACCTCTTCCTCAATATCTTCTCCCGCCTTTAGTGACATCACTACTAATTGTAGTTTTTTACCCGTGAATAAAACTTTTCTAAAATTCGTGTTTTTTTTAATCACATCTTCAATATCGCCAGAAAAACCTTTCATATGAGTTCCTTTTGCCCCATGTGCTCAGGTAGCTATAAAACAGAGAAAAATATAAATATTTTTTTTTTTAATATTACCCACTATATTTTTTCCTCATAGGCTAAGAACTAAAATATGTAGACCATCGGAATCTTAATGAGTGGGAGTCAGTAAACCATCAGCCGTTACAAATAGTTGATCTAAATCAATGTCCCCGGCCGCAGAATTCTTCACATCAAGTAAAATCTGAGTTCGATCAGTAATTAAAACGGACCCCACGAATACCCATTCAAAATCAGCACCAGTTGAAACAACGGCAGTCGGACCCAGACTGGTCACAGCAACTGGAACTTCCGGCACAACGGCCCTGTTCATGCGAGAAACATCTATTGTCAAATTGCTGCCAGCGGAACTTCTGACTTTCGCCCAAACATAATAAACCTGTGATTCGAATTTGTTATCAAAGTGCATGGACACTTTTTTATTGGTTGTTAAGTTTTCCATAAACGTAACATATTCATCGTATTCGGGATCATTTGCCTCAGTCACTGTCACTGCTGCTTGACCAACTTCCAATGAATCATGCATTTCGGCTTCCAACTGTATATCATCACTCCAGTGGGAGTAATGAGTTGATTCATGCCATTTATCTAATTGGTAGAAGACCGGCGAAAGAGGAACCGTGCGGTCAAATAAATACACGCTTCCTTGGCGACGAGTTTTAAGCGTAAAAGTTTCATCCCAAGCGCTGCCGCCAATATAAGATAGCTTAACTCTAATTTCTTGTTCTTCAGGGACCGTATCCATAATATTTGAAGAGCGCATGATTCCGGTGGCGATAACAAAACGATCTTGTGTCGTGTGCTTTCTTACATAGACTGGCGTAAGAAAATTTCCTTTCAATATTTCGATTCTGTATTTATCAGATTCAGCAATCGCTACACCTTTTACTTTCCATTCTGAGCTTGTCAGGAAGTAGCCATTAGCGAAGATATCTTCGTAGTGACTGACCAAAGATTGAGCCAAGGACGGAGTGGCCATTTGCCAAACATAATTCTGAGGAGTGATCAAGGCGCCGCGGTTCGGATCTTTTGGATCGTGCTGAAAATTGGCCGCCCAAAAATGTTCCGCGCCCAAGATATTTTGAAATTTAAGAATAGAAAGCCACTGTGAAGGAAGTAAATTACTGGTGCCGCTATTATCACCATTCCAGCCAGCGCTGGCAGCGGGAGCTGCGTGATGATCGCCCCACATGACTTCAATAACTCTTGACTGCCAGAAGTGGCCAAAACCAAATGACCATGGAGTGACCATGCCTTTATTCCAATGAGAAGGAGCAAGCATATAGGCCATGTCCGTAGGATATTTCTGACCTTTAATTGTGGTCAAGACCTCTCTCACCTTCGCATAATTATGATAAGTAGGTTCCTGTGCTCCCATGGTTTTATACTGGTAGTAGGCAGTGTATCCCATATCAATTCCATCCCAGTCGATGGCTTCTCTTAGTTGAACTGAACTATTAGTCGTTCCACCAATATAAGAAAGATTAAGGGGATCATTAAAGGTGGGTGACCATGGATGGCGATTATTAATGTAGTCGTAATTTAAATAACCATCTTTAAAAACTTTATAAAGCTGCATCACTAATTCGGCTGAATAATAATCCCACAGAGCATTCAACTCACAAGCTTTTTGGCCAGTATAACTTGAAGGTGTAATTTTTAGTTTATTAGTTGCCCCGGTTGAAAAATATGTGAGGTCATAGGTTTGAGGAATTCCAGTATTACAAGCGGGAATAAAATATGGTGTAGTACCATTAGTGTAACGATCAACAAAATCCTGAATGACAGTACTATCAAGCAAATATCCTGCTTGTAATCCACGGCCAACATATTCTTCCAAGTACTCACCGTTTTCGAACATCATATTTATGGGACGAGTAATCATGGAAGTGTCTAGTTTGGTATCAAACTTTTGGGCTTGAAGATTGGCAACTGGACCGAAGGCAACCGAAGGTGCCGTTCCAGTGAATGTAGGACTGAATACATAAGGATTTATAACCACGTTCCCAGAATTAACAATGCCGCCAGAGTAATCGATTACGCTATTGTTAGTGGTATTAGTTAATTTATAAGTACTATCCCAAGAACTTTTTTGTTCTAGAAATGTAGCTTCATTACCTTTCGGTTGAGGACCATAGGCAATAAAAGCTACCATCTCAATCAGGGGTACATCAGTTCGCAAATTAATATAGGTACTACTTAGATTCGGAGTTGCTTCATTCGTATGTCCTACTCCCCAAGTCACGAGTCCATAATTATTGAACTCTACTAATTCTTTCTGAAACCTAAACCCTTTCTCATCAGCAGTTAAAGAATTATTGTCACTTTGGTTGATATTATCATTAATGATGAAGTCCAAAGGCATCAGGCTGCCACTATTTCTTAACAGAGTGTGTCCTCGTTTATATTGGGGCCGAGGAAAATGTGATAATTGATAGAAAGTTGATTGAGTGTAAAAGGGGTGACCAATCGCAAAGTCTTTGGGATCAATGGTTCCGCCAATATTAACGTCATATGCATCGGGAGCGTTGCCTGGGTCAGTGATGGAAAATGGACTGCCCGATTGAAATTCTGCAAAATGAGAACTGACTAAAGAAAAAGGTAAAGCATCAGTATAAAGACGAAACTCATCAATGAAGAAGTTACCTTGTAGACTTCCAATCGTGGTCACTCCACCCGCCAAAGAAGTACCTGGCAGAGAAAATTCCATTTGATCATTAGATTTACCATCTACAAAAATTTTTCCTTTGCCAGTGGAAGCGTTGCGGGTAAAGACCACATGATGCCAATTATTATCCAGAAAATGATCGTAGCGGTTAATGCCAGTTCCCTGCAAACTAAGCGACACTGTACTCGGGCTGCCACTGCTGTAATTTAAAGTAAAACTAAGACCGCTAACTCCAAAATTTGCCACCAGACCACTACTACGAAAGAGCTCAACGTTTTTGACAGCAGCACTTCGTGAATAATCGGTATTGAGTGCAGAGTGTCCGTTCTCAGGAAATTTCAATAAAAATTCTACTGAAAAATTCGTCGATAATGCAACTGTTCCAATTGTTTGCCCTGGAGAGGCCAAACTACTGTCCCATGATCCGGCATTACCATAAAGGCCAGCGACGATGGTTCCTGGACCTGAAGTAAAATCTGTTGTTGAAACTGGTCGAAAAACCGGCGCAGTAATGATGATCGGTGCCGACCATACGTCAATTTCCGCATTGTTCTCATCACTTCTTCTCAAACAAAGATAGTAGATTCCGGGAGAGATGTTTTGATTTTTAATATTCCAGGTATAAGTATTATTGGTAGAAGATTCTAAGATATCTCCGGCAATCTTAATTCCCTGCGAGCAAGATCCGCCCGAGACCGAGGCTAAGTAAATATCCAGCTCTAATGTACTAAGAGCATGATCGGTATCTGACCAGCTTATTTGCATGGTCGAATTATTAGCATAAGAAAATTCAGCGGCATTAGGTGTTAAGAAAGTGTAGAGGTTGGGATTAATCACATTGATTTGCGGGGACCAAACATCAACAACCTCGTTAATTCCATCGTCCATGGAAAAACAAATAAAATTGGTACCGAGAGGCATGACCGATGAATCAATCATATAATCAAAATGATTGCCTTCCGCTAAACCGATGCTCAGTAAAGTACCAGAAGAGCAAGTGGCATTAAAAACACTCATGCTGTAGACAGCTAAAGTCACAACATTATCTGGATCCTCACCTTTGAAGGAAACCGGAAAAGTCGTTCCTTGCGAGATCGTTAAATTAGAAACTGGCAATGTAAAGAAACCACTTGGAAGCGCATTGACTGGAACGGCATTTTGATTTATTTTTTGCAAAAGTTCTTTATTCTTGGGAATAATTGGAGCATCAAAGCAAGAAACCAGCAAAGATAATAATGTTAGTAACAGGATTTTTACCATGAGAAGTTTCCTTGTGAATCTTCCTTGATAAAACTCGAGCAACGTCCACCCACCATGGCAGTGGATGAATCAGGGGTGACGACTGAGTAAGAGTAGCGGCCAGTAATCGCGGCGGTAGAAGGACAGGCCAAATAATTTGAGTAATCAGAACATGGAAAACTCCCAACAGTAAAACCGAGACCAAAAATAGAAGTATCCAGCGGGACGTTACTGCTTTGATATTGACTTGAAACTTTATACGGCACATACACTCTTGAATTGGCGTAG
>JBILYY010000184.1:0-5689 GCA_044377495.1 Bacteriovoracaceae bacterium
CTATTTGATTCTTCTTACCGGTATATTTTGCGGGATCAAATTCGAAAGAATGAGATTCTCCTCCCAACTTAACATCTACATTTTCCTTAACGCCAAGTTGATTTGTTTTCTTTAGATAATGAGTTAATGAATAAATAACCTCAGAAGTAGCACGAGTCGATTTCCAATGATTCAATTTCTTATTTAGGAATAACCATTGCACAATCCCATCGAGGACATTTTCCTTAGTTCCCACTTCTGAGCCTGTTCTTAGGGCCATGGCATGAGTTTCAATCGTGTCGTTATACCAAAGCCATGACCGGTCTTCTTGTGCCCAATGGGTTCCTTCATCTTTAGACGTCTTAGCAGAATCCATGACTGATTCCCAAACCAGTTTTGCGTCATCCTTTCGATTGGCACGATTCAAAGTCAGTGTCAGGTATCCCTTCATGTACGGCGAATGGGTTTTCCAGTGACGAAAACTGAAATCCAACATCTTTTTCTTGTCAGCTTCAGTAAAGACATTCCCGGTCCACGAAGCATCGGGATAATTTGAAATAATGTAATTCATGAAAGTTATAACTTCAGCGCAACAGTCATGGGCCATAACTTTAGTTACCAGTTCATCAATGTAGTACCTATGCATGTATGACCAGGCCTTAACGACCATCGGCTTAGGAACTTCAACACCAAATTCAAGTGCCTTTGAGAAACCATAGAGAATAGAAAGCGTAATACCTGGAGAGGGAGGACCACCTGCAAACCAAGGGAACCCTCCTAGAGATGTTTGAGACCCTTCGAGAAATTTCAGAGATTTGATACGAAGTTCTTTTGCTTTTTCAGGATTAAGAACAGCAACCAAATCTTTCTCAGCAGTATCCCCACCTTTTGACATTGCTAACCAAGGTGTTTCCTCCATCGCCATTTTTCTGTTTGGATCATTATCATCCCAAGACTCAAGTTGAGTTTTGCGGGAAGAAAATTCCTTGGCCATCGCCTTAACAGAAGGAAACTGATCAAAGACGGAAGTTAATATACCGGTGGAAATGAAACTATTCATAACCTGTTCTGTGGATTCATATGGATATTTCACAATATAAGGCAGGGAAGAGAGAACTGAATAAAAAAGTTGGGCATCAAGAGTCACAACCATTAGGTTATTGATTCGTGAAGGATCATCATTTTTGATTAAATCTTCAAAACTTATTTCGCGTTGGTCTTTATTATTCAAAGTCACAAACTTTGACTGAGCAAGGTGAAATCTCCCAGGCAAAATCGGCAACGGACGAATTTCTCCATCACTCAGATTTCCAGTTTTAGCCACAACCTTCACGGCGATTGGTCCAGGTCTCGCTGGTGTTTTAATTTTATAAGTTAGATTAGAACTACTCTGGGGCTTAACTTTGAATGTTCTTTTATAGTCTTCTTTCACCAATTTAAATTCTGATGCGATTGAGAGCTGTGTATTAGTATCCAAGATATCAAATTCCAAAGTTCCGCTAAGCTCTTTATCAGAAGAGTTGTTAATAACGACCTTAATATCAGCTTCATCACCTTCTCTGAAAAATCGAGGAAGGTAAGGACGAACCATCAACTCTTTAACTGATCTGGTTTCCTTTTGTAGCTTACCAGAAATGAGATCGTTGGTTATGGCGTGTACCCAGACGTTCCAGGAAGTAACAGAGTCAGGAACCTCGAACTCAATATTAATACTGCCGTCTTTGTTACTGGTTAAATGCGGTTTCCAAAAAGCGGTTTCAGAAAAGTTAGTTCGAATTTCAGGAGTTTTGGTCGATGTCGAATCGTCTACAGCTCCCGCCTTATCAGAACTAGATTTTTTTTGAGGCGCAGAAGCAGGAGCTGATTCCATTGCTGAATCGGCCATCATGGCCGAGTTGGACATGGCCTCTTTCGCCAACATCATCCGACCGCCGCCTTTCATAGAATCCATTCCACCACGAGAACCCGGACCGCCAATTCCGTAATTGGGATAAAAGATTATTTGATCAGGGGCCAGATATTTAAATTCTTGCGGGGTGTAGTTATTGCGATGTGGATAATAAACAATTTGTGCCATTCCAAGTCCCGTGTCAGGATAGCTGGTCCCGGTTCTTGTAGGATAAATCCCCAAGGGAGATGGTGGTGTATGTGGAGTAAATGAATCAAGGCTCCGATCATACATGTAAGCAAGTACCTCGTGGGCCTTAGCCAAATTTTTCTTATCTGGACCTGTTAAACGAATACTCCATTTTTCTTTTGAACCTGGACGAATTTTGTCTCTAAAAGTGGCAAATTCAATTTTTAATTCCTTATTGCTCCAAGGGATCATCACTGCTTCGCTAAATTTCACTTCCTGATGATCGTGTACAAGTCTAAAGGTGAACCCCATTCCACCTCTATCTGCTTCTTTAACCGGTATTTCAATGAGTCTCCCGCCACTTTTAATAAAATCAGTTTTGAAAAGTTTATTTGCTTTATATATTTCAAAAATCATTCTTTGATTTTTGAATCCACTTGCAGCAAACAGACGAATAGTGTCCCCTACTTCTACAGAGTTTTTCTCCACCGCAAAGTAACCCGGCAATTGAATAGATGAGTTTTTATCAATGACTAAGAAGTCTTTACTCGTTTCAAATTTTGTTCCGTAAGCATCGACTGTTTCATAGTCGAGCCTATAAGCTCCCGAAATTAACGAAGGGATCTCAGGTTGATCTTCGCCTTCCTTTAATGTCCCACCTGATACCTGATTATTTACCGGCCATTCCCGCATCGCAATTTCAGGGCTGAACTGTGATGCCCATCTGGTCTGTTTGAGATCGTCAGGATTCTTAAAATCCTTTTTGGAAAGTTTTTTCAGCTCAGAAGGAATAGGGAGCTCTGATGGTGAAAGGGTTTCAGAAGGTTGTTTCAAGAGACTCACCCTCCATTTACCAATTCCTTTTGCAGCTTTACCGTTAAGGTCTGTACGACTAATTTTAATAACTGGTTTGGAGTCCTTCAGGAAAAAATTACGATCCTGAGAAATTGTTGCTGTGACTGCAGAGAAACCCACGGTGTAGTTAGAACTGGTTGATCTGGTCTCTCCACCCTCGTCTGTTACATCAATATTCATCTTATAGTTATATTTTAAACCTTCTATCTCAGTCGCAAGGCGCTCGTCCCCCTTGGGAACAAATTTGATGATAAAAGTACCGTCTTGTTTTAATTCCGAACTGCCAGTAGCTATGACTTGCGCGGACTGGATTGAATCCCAATTCCATCTTCCCCAAAAACACCACCATGGCAGAACCGGAGTTCTTTCCACACTCCATCTGACACTTCCACTCGTAACGGGTAAACCAAAATAATATTTAGCTTTTCCTTCAACTGTAGCTGAATGATTGAGCCTCATGCTTGTAGACTTATCGGCAACTTCGACTTCAAAGGTTGGTCGTTTATATTCTTCAACCTTAATATAACTCATGCCTCCATGAGAGGAATAAAGATTCCACTGCCCCAGCAGTTTGCCTTGAGGAATGATGAATTCTCCTGAAGCTGATCCATATTTATTAGTCGTCACGGTTGTTTTCTGAATAACTTGGGAATTGGTATCTCTTAGATAGACAGTAACCTCAGCTTTTGGGTCTACAGCGTACTTGACCTGTTTTACATCTCCCTTATATGCCACTATTTTCCATTTCACTTTTTGATCAGGACGATAAATACTCCGGTCTGTATAGATAAAGGCATCTCTTGTTTGATGGTCTTGTTGGGCCTGATTGTAGATATAAAAAGGACTTTGACTAGAAACTAGCTGGTCACCTTTTTCCGCAATAACAAAGAGATTCTCTCCTCCGGCACTGGGCCTTAAGAAGTTCACGGTCCCATCTTTATTAGTTTTCTCCGAGCCAATCAATGAATGTGCTTTTTGATAATCAGCTTTATAAAGTGAAACCGTTACATCTTTTAAGGCTTCACCTGATTTCCCTGAAAGGACATCAACTTGAATGTCTTTGGCGGAATAGTCCTTATGAACTGTTAAAACCAGGTCACTGAAATACATTTGAACACCAGTTTGAACCCCAGTCTTTTCTTCATTAGCAACAATGATGTAAAAGCCTGGTTTATGGGTTGGTGGGGTAACAAAAAAGCTGTGTGACCTATAATCAAGAGTAGGCGGTAAACTTACAGACCATTCATGAATACTTTTCGTTTTAATCTGACTTTCAATTTCTCTCCATGTCGGACGGATAGAATAGTCTTGCGTGTTTTTCAGAAAACTCTTTATATCAAAGGCATAAGACTTGAAAGTAACTTTAGATATATTTTGATAACTTATTTGAATAGATCTTTTGTTAACACCATCAACATCCATTCCACTCAACGAATACTGGGGCCGCTCAATACTCTTAATGAGGTCCCGGCATTTAGCTGCTCCAGAGGAATTACTAAACAGGGCCGCACCCTTTTTAGCGATGGCAATTGCTCTTATCATGGCATCAGGTTCAATTTCCTGCGAAGTAAATTCAGCAAGAGTCGCATAGGCCATAGTTACCCAAGGGTCATTTTTATTTTTCTCTATCGCCTGATTAAGCTCTTTAATCCCAATCGCTTTTGAAAGTTTATCCGTAAATTGAGAATAAATGATGCGAATAAGTTCAATTCTGGCCTCAAGAGCAGGTCCCTGTCTTTTTTCACTTTTGTGCCAATTTTCAAGATCTGAAAAGATGTAGGAAATTTTACGAAGTGGGTGAATCTTAGGGTCTGTTAAACTCAGATTTTCTTCACCTTTATATAACTGGCCAACGTTTAATAGGTATTTTTCATTCGATTGCTGTGGTGTCCATCCTGACGAATCGGCCAATAAGTCAGCAAAAAGAAAAGTGAGAGAATCCCTAAGGGTTCCTCGAATGTCTTCTGGATATGTGTTCGCCTGAATGAGTGTCGGTATTTTTGACTTGGGATACTTTGCTAGCCCATTTCGATTTTTCCAAACTTTGCTATAGGCCCTATAGGCTTCAAGGTATATCTGATCACCAGTCCAAGCTTTAAGATCAACTTCCTCTTTAGATTCGACTCGCTCTCTCTTTCTAATTTCCCATGAGTAAGACTCAAAATAGTTTTTTAATGATGAAGCATAAGCAATGTTAACCATGGCCTCCGCAAGAGGTTTGTCAGGCCATTGCCTACGCTTTAAATCTTTAACTGCTGTTTCATAACCGTGAAGGCCCATTTGTAGTTGAGCTTCCTTAACAACAAGTTTTGCCCAGGACATTTCATCTTTTTTTAATTTGCTCTGATCTATGGCCCGTTTGATTTTCTCTAGCGCAGCTGAATATTTTTGCTCGCTGATAAGAGCATCAGCTTCCTTTTCTAAAATATCTGAAGCAAGACCGTTTTTAATTCCAATAAAGTGGAAACTAATTAAGAGAAATAGAATGGTTCTAATGGTGCAAAAGTTGGTGTTATTCATGCGAATATTCTAACCAAGCTCGGGAAAGAGTTCAGCATTTATCAGTATGTGCAGTGCTCAGTTTCTTTTACGCTAAGCGAGAAAGACTACCCTATTTAGGCTTCTTCTCTAATTGTTGACACTGTTCAACGTAGCTATGCTCTTTGGCCGCAGATATCTTTTTGCAAAATGATTGATCGTTCAAGAGTTCGGCCATTTTTAGCAGACAACGGTCCCTTCCACTAAACTCACTCGCTGGATATTTGTCGCAAAAGCTCG
>JBILYY010000185.1:0-5646 GCA_044377495.1 Bacteriovoracaceae bacterium
TGTGGCGCAACGATTTGAATGGGAAACTTGGAGAGCGCCCGCCCCACCATTTCTGGACTGGGTGGTTTCACACGGCAAGAGACCGGTATTCATGCCAGGGCAACTAGGATTTTCAATACATACTGTAACGTGTTAACAAGCAACAAAGGGCACTTTTTTACTCTTTTGAAAAAGGTCGCCAAGGGCTAGAATTATGTGATGAAAATAAAATTCTTAATTGTATCGACACTATTTCTTTTATCAAATTTATCTTTTTCAGCGAATCTTCTAACTCCAAAAGAGAAACAGCAGTTGGACAAAGGTATAATGGTTAAAAAGGTTGTATGGAAAGACGGATATGTTTGGCCGGAAGTCACGGTCATGAAAGTAATGAATTATGATCCTCTTGATAACTTAAATGTATTTCTGGATTTCGAAAAACATAAGACCTACATCCCAGATATTTTAGAATCCAAGATTGTAAAAAAAATCTCTGAAAATGAAATGCACGTATATTTTGAAATGAAAGTCCCATGGCCGGTGAGCAAGTCCGTTTATACAACAAATAACGTAATCACAAAGGACCCAGACGGTAGTCACACTTTAAAATGGAATCTCGTTAAAGGATCACTGATTAAATCCTCTGATGGCCATATGACCTTTTCTCCCTACGAAGGAAAAACCCTAATAACTTACGTAACTTTTATTGTTCCCAATTCTTCTTTGGCAGGCATGTTTAAAAATCGCGTAGCAGTAGATGTAGAAGTTGCTGTTACAAAAATCATCAACCATTTAACTAAAACGATCGCTAAAAAAGGTCAGGTAACATCAATAAAACAACAGACTTCGATCCAAAATAATCTGTAGCCTCAATAAATTTTTAATTTAATTGTACTGATCTTCAAGCTGATCCATTTTACTTTCATGTTCGTCCATAAGCTTGGTCAAATCCAAACCAAGCTCATTTTGAATTTTATTATTCATAAATTTTGAAATTTCCAAATACCGTTTACTTTGAGATTTAGATCGATAATTTCGGAGTGAAAAATTGAGGGCATCATCAATATTAATATTTAGATCCTCAATTTTGAAATCACCTATATGAATGAAGCTCATTAGGCGATTAATTCGGTTTAAAAGTTCCGGATGTTTTTCGTAGCGTATTCCAGAGAACAAATAATTAGAGAGATTGGTCTCACCAATGTCTGGTGTGCGAAAGCAAACGTTTATTGTTAATTCAGCTTGATGATGATTCTGATGAATAAATTTATCTAAAAGATCTATGGGAGCAATATCACCTTTATTGAGCTGCCTTGAATTCTTTAGTCGGACTTCTCCCATGTCATGATAGAGACCAAGTTTTTGAGTCCTCGTAAACTCAAATTCCAGATCTATATTATTACCTTCAATACACTGAAATGCTCCCGTGAAGTGGTGGTCGTGAATGACTGTGGGTCTTCTTCTCCAAAAATACAAATCCAGAAAACAATTCTCACCATTAACAATTGTAATGGGAAGATCACTAAACTGTGCGGATGCATAATTCTGATTCTTATTGAAATCAGAATCAAAACTATTATGAACTAATTCTTTAAAGTTAAAAAGATCGGGTAAACGTGCTGACGTTAAAAGCTCGTGGGCCTTTTTGTGAAATTCCAAAGGCCCATGTTGGCCTATAAATTCATCTCCAAGCTTGGTTATTTTCTGACAGGACTTAATAAAATGCTTCATGGCTCAAATGTATACTTACACAGGCCTCTGGGACACTTTAATCTGTAAGAATTACAAATCCCCCGAGACATCTCAAGATTAAGCTGTTAAATAACTGCCTATGAATACACAAGAAAACACCCAAAATACCGTCTATATCAGTAACCTTAGCTATGAAAGAGATAGAAACGGTATAAAAAGCATGTTTGCCCAATTCGGCGAAATTAAAAACATTAAGATTGTGGTAGAACCGGCCACAAACCAATCACGTGGGATGGCCTTTGTAGAAATGTCCAACGCCGCCCAGGCCAAGAATGCAATTGAAGCATTAGATCAAAAGAACTTCGATGGAAGAACCATAAAAGTTAAATATGCAACACCACTTAAGGCATCAAGTGTAAGCAGAGTTAATGAAAAAAGAGATGAAAAGAAGAAAGATCTCTCTTTTGTAACGACTCAAATGGCGAAGAAAGCAAGAAACGATGCCAAGAGAAGTCCTGATAAATTCAACTTTAAAAAATAATTAGCGGCGACGAACAAATTTGTCACATTCTGGTCCCGGTGTCTCTGCATTAAGACATTTAACCTTAAGGTTATAGTTAGCTATTTCTGCTTGGGCAGCTTTTTTCTCTAAAAGATATTCTTCCGTCGTTTCAGATAACTTCTCAACAGATTTAGAAAGTTCCTGATAAGACTTTGCTTTTTGATTATTAAGAACTGTTTCTTCTTTTTGCTTTTTTATTTCAGTTTGAAGGCTTTCCAATTCGCCATCTGTCGCTGGTTTTTCTTTAACATATCCATCTACATTAATCGTCTCAGAATTAAGTACCTGAGTTTCAGTTTGAGCACGAAGATCACTCATGCTTAGACACATTATTGCTATAATTAAAATTTTCATAAAATCCTCCACAAAGAAGGACAAGATACTCCAATCCTGGCCAAAATGTAGATTGAGGGAAATTATTTCAGGGCTGGCATGAATCCACTGATAAGTAACTGTAATCATGGCAGATAAGGTAAAAGGTTAAAATTCAATTGGACCCGTCCAATATAATACAAACAGACCGCATGCCTTTATTGAATCTTATAAACGCCCTCTTTAACCTTAACAAGCTCAGTGGCCTTCCATGATTTTTTTAATCCTTGAAAGGAAAACATTGTTTCATTAATTAAATCTGGAAACTGAGCTTTAAGCGCATCATTGGCCTCTTTCAAGTAGTACCACGGGATTGCGGGTAGTACGTGATGGGGTGTATGGACATTGATATCCAGCCAAAAAAACTCCATCCATTTGGGAAAGCGAATATTAAAAGTACTGTGCACATGAGATAAAACAGGATCAAAACCTTTTTTATCAAAAACATAACTACCAGGTTGAGAATGCTGGATGAAAGTTAGAAATGCACCCGTTGAGGCCGCAATGATAACCGGAATTAAGTACATTAAAATAAATTTCTCAAACCCAAGATATTCTTGATAGACCCAAATTAATAAGATGGATAAAAATGCGCTGAGAAGATTCATAAGATATAAACTAAAGGCCTTTTTTAAATTCATATTCATCTGAGGAATAAAAACTGTAAAAAAGCTTCTCTTTAGCATCCCTACCCAAAAACCAACTAGAATACCAACTACGCTTCCCAGTCCAATACGAATTGCTAATTTTTCGTACCAGGGAAGAAGTGCATATTCTTCAGCAGTTGAAAGGAGTTCAGGCCAGTCTGGATCAACTCTTCTTATTTGATTATTTTGATGGTGAAAGTTATGGCCAACTCTCCAGGAGAAAAAATTACTCAATAGTGGGATAAAGCATATAAAGCCGACTAGATTATTTACCCAATTATATCTTGAGAATGAATAGTGGCCACAGTCGTGACAGAGAACGAATAATCCTACCAAACTGAGTCCAGCAAGAAAGATCAAAACAACATGTATCGGTAAATTCCAGAAGAAATTTTCGGCGTTTATAAATGGTAAATGGAAGATTACAAATTGAAAGGTCAAAATAAACAAAAAACAACGAAATAGAGTTGCCCATGATCGCCACTCAACAGGTTTTTTTAGGTGCTTGGGCGTGGCATTTACGAAGTCAATTATACGCAATTGGGAGTTCATTAGATTGAGAGATCCTTCCATTTAAATTAACCCTTAGGTAAGCTTATCATAGGAAAGATTTTCAGCTGTAATAAGGATAGTAATCAGCAAGGATTGATTCAGAAAAAAACACGACTACTTTAATCGGTAACCCTCGATTAATGGCAAATCGATTCGAGATCGTTCTCCACAGCACCTACACTTCTTTGTTCATGAAGCTTCACCATGCGCAAAGAGATTGTCATCAGGCCAATAGCAATCAAACTCAGAGCATAGGTTTTTGGTAATTTAGACTTAAAGGGCCGAATAATTTTCTGAACGATACCAGGGGCAACGACCATACTGGGAACCGTGCCTAACCAAAAAAAGAACATTGAAAAGAGGGCCTCATGAGTATGCTCTAAAGAAAGAGTTCCAAGCACCACGCCATACAATAGACCGCAAGGCAGAAAAATAGATATAAGACCTGTGAAAAAAGCTTTTGTAAAATTTGTATTTTTTTGGACGAATTTAAACCAAAGTCTTGTATAGAGGTGACCTAATATTTTTGGGGCGGGTAATTCCGCTTTCTTACCTCTGTAGTTTTGAAATCCCCAAAAGATAAAAAGAATTCCAATAAAAAATGCCGGCAAGATTGAAATCAATGGATGAACATTTTTTACATTCAAATAATTACCCACAAAGCCTGCCAGGCAACCTAGAGTCAAGTAACCAAGAAGTCTTCCTATTTGATAACGAAAAACATCATTCGACTTATCACAAGTTGCAGTAACAAGACCACCACACATACCCATGCAGTGAAGACTTCCGCCCAGTCCGGCAATAAATGAAACCCAAGGGAGGTATGATTTAGCTTCACTTAACCAATTAATTAGTTGGCCCGACAAGCACAACCTCCTTAGTGGCAACGATATGCTGTGTTAATTCGTCAAAAACCTCAATCGTAACCTGTCTACTTCCGAGGACCAAAATACTTGGGTCAAACTTGAAGAATACCACAATTTTTTTATCTGGAGTATGAATCAAAGTTGGATGTGCTGGTGTTACGACGCTAATGAGATTTTTAAATTCAGGTTCTTTTACAGAAAAATTAGCATGGAACTGCTGAATTCCTTGGTGAGAAATTTTAAGCGTGAACTGATTTACAACGGTGCGACCGGATTCAATAACTTGAAAAGGTACTTTCCCGCGAATAAATACCAAGTGTAAATGAGTGCTGGCATTTAAAAAATAAATAAAGGAAGAAACAAAGAACATCGAGATCACGATATAAACGATTGATCTCGGAGTGATCATTTTTCTTTTTTTACCGTTCATTTCATTTTCAGAACTATAGCGAATGAGGCCTTTAGGCTTTTTTAATTTTGTCATGATGTCATCACAAGCATCAATGCACTGGGTGCAGGCAATGCACTCCAGTTGAGTTCCTCTTCGAATATCAATACCAGTGGGGCAAACTTTTACGCAGTTATAACAGTTGATGCAATCCCCTTCATTTGCGCGCTCAACTGTCTCTCCTCTTCTGGGCTCCCCTCGTTTCACGTCATAGGCGACAACCAAAGAGTTCTCATCCATGGCCACAGACTGCATGCGTCCGTAAGGACAAGCAATAATACAAAACTGCTCTCTGAACCAACCGAAGTCCAAAAGAATCACGGTAGTCGCAATCATTGTTGCAATGAAGATTCCAAGGTTTTCAAATGGAGCATGCATGGTGATAAAGAAAAGCTCTCGAGGACCAATAAAATAGCCCACGAACGTATGAGCAATATGGAGGGACATAGCGGTGAAGACCAACCATTTTAATGATTTTCTTAAAAATTTATTAATAGAAAGTGGTGCCTTATCAAGCTCCCTTCTCTG
>JBILYY010000186.1:0-5637 GCA_044377495.1 Bacteriovoracaceae bacterium
CATCCTGATAATTATCATGAGCACTTTCAAGTGGTCTCACTTCATACCGATCAGCAAACAAAAATTCTCGAAAAAATTTAAACTTTTAAAGGAACAACCAAGTGCTCCAGGCCATTGACTTTAATTTCATAAAGTAACCCTAAGAGTTCACCAAGTTTCCCCTCAGGTAGACCCTGGCCATAAAACCAAACGACGTAAGGTTCCGGCAAATCAATTAACCGGACATCTTTATATTTACCAAATGGCATAGTGGTATTTGCTAATTTGTGAAGATCATTTGCTTCAGTTGTCATTTTGAAATTCCCAACCAGATTTCTCTTTAATAATTTTAAGAGTGCGAGCTTTCTCGGCTCGTTTAGGGCTGCGCTCAATTCCAATAGCATCAAGGCCACAGGTATTGGCGGCCGCAAGCATGCTTCCTTCACCGCAGAAGGGATTTATCATCGTCTTTGTGGGTGTTTGCTCAGCAATAAATTTTGCAGCAATTAGACATGCCTCGAGCCCCATTCCGCGTTGCCATGTTTTATCCCCAAGATCAGGGATGACATCGGCGGTAGATTTAGAAATATCCACCTTTAAATCTTTTGAGAAACACAGCATGTGTGAATATGAGGGTCTTCCGAAAGTCGCAATTCCTGCAGGTGAGCGGCAAATAATCTTGTGCCACAGGAGTTCATGTCCGAGTGATTCAGCAGCTTGTTGGCAGAGGTACCCTTTATCAACCCAAGTTCCATTAACTTTAATGTCAGATTGATAAAAAATGGTAACACCATCAGAGGCACATCGGGATAAAACAAGCTTTGCTGTTTGTATGAACCAGGTCTTCCAGTCATTTAATGAGTAACCAGGAAATTCAGAGATATCAGGCATCGAAGTCACAAAGGAGCATCCCATCTGGACATCCTTTGCTTCAAGCCACGTAATTGCATCTTCACAGTAGACTGATCTATTGATCATACAACTTTAACTTTTTCACCTTTGTACTCTACTATTTGGCCTGTTCTAATCTTGGCACGCTTACGAAGCTCAACCACTCCATCAACTTTAACATCCCCAGCAGCAACGAGGTGTTTGCCAACGCCACCGGTGGGTGCAATGTCTGCAAGTTTCAAAAGATCGCAGAGATCAATGTGTGGTTTATCACCTAAAAATATTTCTTTCATCGAAACTCTTTTTTATAACTGAATAAAAATAATCTTACTTTGATTCATTTGAGGAATCATCAGAAGATTCAAGTCTTTGGCAACTGAAAGGTCAGCAGACCCTGGGCCAAAATTAAACATTTTTTTTACTTTGCCCTGTTTATTCATTGTAAAGATATCACCATTCATCCAATCCGAAATCCAAAGTACACCACTGGCATCCACAGCGATACCATCTAGATTACCGCGAATATTTTCATTCAGTGTAATTTCATCTGTATTTGCAAGACGAATTACGGCCATCTCACCAGGAACTTTTGTCTTGAATGTTTTAGGGTCAAGTCCTGTTCCCCATTTAACTATAAGTAGATGCTCTTTGCCATCCGTAAATAAACCATTGCTATTTTCAAGCTTTGGATTTTGGACCCATACAGCAAGCTTACCATCATGAATGCGGTAGATAATATCTGACAACATGTCTGAAATATAAACATTCCCCTGAGCGTCTGCAACAGCATCATTTAGATATTTAGATTTTTTAACTTTAAACGTTTTAATAATTTTAGAGCTAGAAATACTAATTTTATGAACGCGAGTGACATCAGTAACATAAAGGTCATCACCGACAATCGCTAACCCTTTAGGAGCATGAAGCCCTGTAACCCACTTCGCATTGATAACTTTTCCATCTTTAGAGATTTTGCTCAAATAACCAACAGGCTTAGTCTCTAAAGGATCCCCTGAGGCGACGTTTGAGACGAAAAAAGCGCTATGTATTGGTGAGTATACAATGGATTCAGGATGTAAAATTCCTTCTGAGATTTCAAACGAGATATTCGGTTTAATTTCAACATTTCCCTGGTTCTTCGTTTTAGAAGAACATCCTGCAAAAGAGATCATCAAACCTAAAAGGATAATGTATTTCATAGGAACCTCTACTTATTTTTTGTAAGGCATTTCGCCAAGATAATCTTTCTTTCCTACAGGCACACCACTATGACGAAGAATTGCATAAGCAGTCGTCACATGGAAATAAATATTAGGTATCGCGTGCTGAGTGGCAAATTCAAAACCAGTCAAATATTTACCTTCCCAGCGAGGCTGAGAAATTTTTCTTTCCTCAGCGCCTTTGAAATCCTCGGCCTTAAAAGTATTTAAGTAACCAATCGTTTGTTCAATACGGGCCTTTACTTCAGGAAGAGTTTTTTCAGTATCTTCATTCACAGGAGCTTCTTTGCCCGTCATTCTTGAAGCATAAAGTTTTGCTGTATCACACGCAATCTGAACCTGACGGATAAAATTAAACTGATCAGGAGCAAGTCTTGTATTGAGAAGCACATCTATGTCGAATTTTCTCTCAGTTGAATTTTGCACGGCCTTATCAATAATATGGCTTAAGTTGTGAAGCATTTTAGTAAATTGAGGAACTGTGATCTCATAAAGCATATGGCATCCTTGGTGGGCGAAATTTATTGATAATTTACATCGAAGCTCTCTAAAACGTGAGTTAAATCTTGTTGGCACTCTGGGTTAAAGAGCGAAATAAATCAAGATCCTCATGAAAAGTTGGATCAAGTAAGGCCATATCCTCAGTCGTAAACCATCCAAGCTCTGAATGTTCATCATTTTTAAGGAATGCCTCACCCTCGAGAATCTCGACAAACCACCAATGAAGCCTGCAAGATCCATCTCTCGTATCCATTTCGCACAATTTTTGAGTCGGTTTTACTTTGAGACCAACCTCTTCAAATGTTTCACGACAAACTGCTTCAACTTCAGTTTCACCTTCTTCAATCTTTCCAGAAATTGGACACCAATATCCTGGTGCAGAAGTTTTCCAGGAACTTCTTTTCCCAAGAAGGTAGCGTCCTTCTTTTTCTATAATAACCGTGACGGCCTGAATTTTGTTCATTGATTGTGTTGTAACTTGAATGTGGCGTCAGTATCAAAGGAATTGTAGTCACAAGTTAATTCTTCACCGGCCTTAATATCCCTTGCAGCAAGATTTAAAGCATTGCCATCCCCGGCCTCAACTAAATTTGGTTGTTCAGAATGATTCATGTGTCGTGCATGATCACCACAAAGAATGAAGGTTTTCATTAAACCTGTTTGCTGCCCGTAAGCGTACATATGAAGAAAGCTTCTGACTGATTCAGGGTATGCCGCAATTTTAACTTCATCCAACTCAACATCGAGAATAGGATCAAACTTCCATACCGCCTGCCCGGCCTTAATATCCTCAGCAGTGAAACAGCCAACACCATGAATGTCGCTAAATTTTAAAAACGTTTTTACGAGTAACATAATGGGAAGATTATAGACAAAATCTACACGAGCGTAAGGGCCAATTTAAATCTATTTTAAAGACCTAACTAGTCAGACTTTCGCATCAGCTCTATTTTACTGATAGTTTAGTCACCGCAACAAACGGGGCCGGCTGTCTATAGGCCACTAACCATTTTTCAGTCAGACAAGAATAGCCTCCGGCGCCCCAGCCTTTTCCCCAACTGTTGGCAATGACAATACAAAAACTCCCTTCTGTTGCTTTAACTTTTTCAGGCAATTCCATGACTCCAATAGCAAGAAAGGCGTGTCCCAGTGCGTGCTTATCGAGAGTGACGCCAATATTTTTTGAGGCATCAATAAGACTCACGAGTCCCTGATTCTTGTAAAAATTCTCAGATAATTTCGCCGCCATAATTACTGGAATGTTTTGTTTCAATTTATCTACTACATCTGCCAGAGTTCTTACGTCTTCAAAGCTCAAAACTTTTACCACCCCTTGGTGACAATTGGCCGGAAGCGGGATTTGTGTTTCGTTTTGATCCATCCCTTTAGTTTGATACGAACAATTATTCTCAACGGGAATATCCAGATTGGGATGCTTTTGCGAAAAGCGGTAAGCACTATTTACCCATGAACCTTTACTTCCACACGGACTATTCTGACAATCTGGCTTACTGGCCCAATAAAAATACTGTTCAGACAAATCGTGATCTATTTTATTTTGCGCTAATAGAATTTCAAGCGCTCTGATACCGGCAAATGCCGAACAGGTCGGACGAGCGAATTGATCTCTGACTGGAACTGAGAACGAACTGTTAACGATGTGAACGGATGGAAGCTGAGGAATAACTTTTGCTTCAATGATAACTTGTTTTTTCACAGGAATTTCAAAAGTGTTTTCTTTGTACACTTTTATCCTGCCAAGAAAAATATCTTGTTCTTTTTGCCAAAGCTTTCTTTGTTCAATGATTTCTTTTTTCCAGCCATCACGGGTTTTCTGATCTTCTAATTTTAATTTATCCATCTCTGAAAGATTCGAATTCTTTTGTTCAAGCTTTTTAGCATCAAGATTATTTTGCGCAATGAGTGCTTTATTTCTGGCCTTCGCTTCGGCCACAACCTGTTCTCCCCTACTCATCGTTTTCTGAACAGGAACTGGAAGCGTCTTTTGCGAAAACTCACCCAATGATTTAATTTGACCTAAGATTACTTGATACTCAGGAGCATCTTCGTACTTGTAATCTCCAGAAACACTGGTTAAAGATCCAGCAAAGACTGAAGGTGCAATTAAAACTAGAGAAAATAATTTAAACATGGGTTCTCTTTTCATCTAAAGCAATTGAAACTGTCATATCACCTAGAACGTTAACCACAGAGCGTCCACGTCCTAAAATCCAGTCTACAGTTAATAACATCGGAAGAATTTCAGTTGGAAGTCCTACCGTCGTAAGCACAAGCGAAAGAGTGATAAACCCCGCTTCAGGAATTCCAGCAATACCTATTGTACCCATCACACAAATAAGAGCGGCAGTTAACTGGGTCGTAAGATCCATGTGAATACCAGCGGCTTGAGCGACAAAAAATACGGCCATACCTTCATAAAGAAGGATTCCATCGTTATTAAGATTGGTACCAATACAAGCACCAAGAGTTGATGATTTTTTAGAAACTTTCAATTCGTCCAAGTTTTTTAGAGTCAAAGGCAGTGTTGCAAGACTTGAGTTCACGCCCCAAGCATATATAAGTGTTGTGCGCACTTTTTTCCAAAAATAGCGAAGAGGAATTCCTTTATAAAGAAGCCACCCTTGGTAAACAACTAGAACATGGATCGCGAGTCCTGCCATTCCCACCAAGAGATACTGACTTAAACCTTTGAGTGGCTCAAAACCAAACTCTCCAACTGTTTTTGCTACAACACCAAAAACCGCAAGTGGAACAAGGTGAACAAGCCAGGTCAATGCGACTTCAAACATTTTTGTCATAACGGAAAGGAAGTGAACAAATCTTTCAATCAGTTGTTTTTCTTCTTCACTGGCATGCGCCCTAACTTTTCTAAGCGCAAATCCTAAAAGTAGCGCTATGAAGATTAAGCTAATCACAGCATTATCCACGAACGGCTTCATAAAACTTTCAGGAAAATAGCCCTTAAAACTTTCAATGAAGTCGATCTTCTGACCAGCATATTTCGCAAGCTGGGCCGGAGTGGTCA
>JBILYY010000073.1:0-15440 GCA_044377495.1 Bacteriovoracaceae bacterium
TTTCTCTCTTCTTAAATTGAAACGATCAATATAAAGGAGCAGTTCCTTATTGTATTCCGCAATTCCGATAACGATTTCACTGTCTTGAATAAAATTAATATCTTTTATAAGAATCTGAAAATACCCATTGGATGGAGTGAGGGAGAGTTCAAGCTGATTGGGCAAACTTTCGTTCCCAACTATCTGCCGCTCCTTAATGGCATTGTCATAAAAATACAAATGTACGTTTTGTTCTAAGAGTATCTCTGCATATTTCGCTGGTAGTTGATAAAAGCTTAATTGCATGTGCACCTACCAAGGTAGCACCAAAATTCCATTTCCAGCATTTTCTCGTGACTGATTTGACCATGTATAAGAAGACCCATTCCACCCAAAAAAGTATCATCAAAAATAATGGGCATAATAAACAGATTCTCTTGCTCATTTCGGCCTTCATCGATCCATGACGGTACAGTGTAGTCAGCAGAGTTAAACAATTGAAGCGAAGCTGGAGTGGACTCTTCCCATTCGCCTTCGGAATTTGCCGTGTAGAACTCGGCTTGGTAGACCTTCAAGAGACACATCTTAAGATATTTTTTCTTGAATTCACTATCACTTTTATCCAGTAGAATTTCCATGTAAAAGGCAATGGGGTCAAAAACACGAAGAGCTGGAAAAAAAGTAATCTCAGGCAAGGTTTGCGTCTCAAGTATACTGGAATCAGTCTTGCTTACGATAGGATCAGTTTCTACATTTTCCGTTAACGTTGACTCATAATTCTCATCGGCAGCTAAACCCGTCCAGCTACTAACGGCTCCCGAGTGATTCTTTTTCTTGATGCTATACGCGATGGTACTACGATCAACAGGTGGGCCATTGGTCTGTTCATTAGGCGAATCTATGCTTACATTTCGCCGTATTTCATCTACCGGAGTTATATTTGATGGTTCGTCTTTAGCTATATATTCTGATTCCTTGGAATCAATGTGGGCAAATACAGTTGTCAGCTCAGGAACTGGTTCTTCATCAAGGGATCGTTTAATACTTTTGTCGTCTTGAATAAGCCGCTCAAGTCTTTGTGCTGATGTAGTGTCTATTTTATTAGGATTGCCGCCATGCCCAGAAAAGTCTCGTCCAGCATTAACCACAAAATCTTTATAGAAATGATTAATTTTAACCATTAGCGTTTTAAGCTTAGTAAAATCTCCCAAAAACTCATTCAGTCCATCCTTCTCCATTCGAGAAAGAGCAAGTCCACTAGGCACTTGCTTTGAAATGAGAATATTAAGATGATTCTTTTCTTTTGTGTATTTCCTACAGGCCTCGAGAAACATGGCAGTCTTTTTTAGATCAGCAGAGAAAGTAATTGAAAAATCTATACTTCCAACAAGGGGTGCGTACTCATCAAGCATGTCAATTTCTAGGACAGAAAAAGAGTTATCTTTCTCAAGCTCTTTTTTGAGCTCATTTAAAACTGTATTTAATGGATAAACAAAGATTACGTTCTTATCCACCTGACCAGTCTCCCCTCTTTTTTATTACGCTTTTTTTCTATAGAATACCGCAGATCCGTGTACCTGTTGATCAAAATCTTGAGATAGTCCAAAAAGACTTTCAGCGGCTCCTAAGACCAGATAGCCACCAGGATTAAGTTGGTCCCAGATTTTTTTAATAATTTTTGTTTTGTTCTCTACACTTTGGTAAATAAGTACATTTCGGCAAAAAACAATGTCAAAGGGACCAATGTGTCCCCATTGATGAAGTAAATTAAGCTTCTGAAAAGTGATACCCTTTCTTAAAGGGGCCTTAACGACCCATTCATCCTGATCATTTTTGTCAAAATACTGGATCATAAGGCGAGCCGCCAGTCCACGCTGGACTTCAAGCTGAGAGTAGCAGCCGGCTTCAGCACGTTTTAGAATGGTGTCAGATACGTCTGAAGCAAAAATACGAAGTGGAGGGATCATTGGATTTGAAAGTCTCGCCTGATCTATTTCCATGGCAATTGAATAAACTTCCTGACCTGCACTGGACGCTGCTGACCATAGCTGTAGACTTGTTTTACTTCCACACTTTATCAGCTCAGGAACGATGGCCTCACTTAATGCTTTAAAAATCGCGTTATCACGAAAAAAACTAGTTTCGTTATTAGTTGCAATATCTAAAAGCAAAGATCTCATTTGTCCGGTAATCCCTGGACGCGCCGCCCGGTGAAGTTCCGTAAGATCAGCAAAACCAAGCTGGGTCGCAATATTTTTGAGCCTATGTTCGAGTTGGTAGTAGTTTGCCTCAACGTAAACAATACCAAGCTCAGACTCAATGAAATCTGCAAAGAACTTTAACAACACTAGATTTTCCATATTATCCTAATATCTGCTGAATTTTTTCAATCACAATATCTGCCGTGAATGGCTTCATCATATATTCTGCAACACCAGCTTCAATCATATGCATAATGTCTGAAGGATTATTTTTTGATGTCAGCATGAATACTGGAGTTTTTAGACCCATCACTTTTAATTCATTAAAGGTTGTTGGGCCATCTTTAATGGGCATTTCCCAATCAAGTATAATCAAATCAAATGCATTTAGATTTGATTTAAGTTTATCAACAGCTTCTTGACCATTGTAGACATGATCGATAGTCTCGGTAACTGGGACCAAGCATTCTTCCAAAAAAGCATGGATGGACTTAGAATCATCAATACATAATATTTTGTATTTTTTCATAATATAATTAACCCTTCAATTCTTGCGTTAATTGGCCAAATTGTTTCCTATTACTCTCTTCAGAAAAAAAGACTCTTTCATTTTGATTAGCAAGAATACTCATTCGCAAGATCCACGCCATATCGATACCTTTAGTTAAAATGTCTGTATCATTGATGACTTGTTCTCTTGTGCGCTCAGAAAGTGTGGGCTGGATGCGCACTAGTCGCTCTTCCACTGCGTTTAAAAGCTCTGACAGTTTATCCAGCGCCAGAAGTCCAAGAAGTCCATTTAGCCCATGAACAATTTTAAAAACATCTGATAAAAGTTTCTTACAAATGTCCAAATCCTCTCCCGCATTGTCTTTCACAAGAGAAAGTGCAATCCGAACCATCTTCTTCTTTTTTTCATCAAATGTTTCATCAAGTTCCATCAAAATCCCAGGCTGATAACATTCAGTCAGGTCTTCATCCACGTAAGGCCTAGAAACAGCTACCACTTCAGGTTCCACGGCAGGCGTGGGAGCAACAATAGAAACTTCGATGGGATTAGGTGTATTTACAACAGAAATTTGTGACAAAAACTCATCCAGCATGTTGGTTAACTTTTTAAGATCAATCAAACCTTTACTTACCAAGATGTGTCCCAAAGGCTTACGAATTTCATCTAAAGATGTAAAGACTCTCTCTTGAACTTCCTGAGTCCAGGAACCGATTGCCTTACACGCTTGCATAAATTCAACCTGGTTATCTTGCTGAAAACGGAAGGCTTCAAAAATTTTCTGCGTAGATAATATTTTTTTTTGTCGGATGACCTGACACAAAGGTGGGGTATTTGATAATTGCTCTATTAAAGCGTCAACCAGATTCTCTTCTGTGATAACACCTTTTTCTACAAGAAACTCACCGAAATATTTGCTTGTCATACAATCACCGTTCTTAAATAATTTGTAATTTCTGATAGGTTCATTATGTCATCGTAATCATCGTTAACAAAAACTGCGCCGGGCATACCAAAAACAACGCATGATTCTTTATCTTGAATGATCACTCCACCGCCTGATTCATGAATACGTTTGGCGCCGACGGCACCATCTTCTCCCATTCCAGTAAGAACGACTCCAAGGAGATTATGTTTAAAAATCTCATCTGCTGACTCAAATAAAAAATCCGCGGCCGGTCGAACTGAATTTCTGTAGGCGTCTTCATTAAGCTTTATAACCAGACCCTGTTGATCTTTTACAAGAATCATATGAAAGCCACCAGGAGCAAGATAAGTGTGACCATTCTCTACACGCTGATTATGAGTTGCTTCATGGACTGGGATCCCAGAAAGTTCACCAAGCCTTCTGGCAAGAATCTGAGTAAAAACTGGAGGCATGTGCTGAACAATAAACATGGGAAGCTTGGGGTTGCATTTCAAATTCGAAAAAATATTTTCTAAAGCCGTTGGGCCACCTGTACTTGAGGCAATAACAACGGCTTTAGGAAAAAAACTTGTAAGAATTTTTTTATCTTTGGCAGCAGGCGCAGAAAAACTTGGTTTGGGAATTGGTGAAGTGTAAGCTCTCGTACTAATCTTTAAAAACTGTAGCACTCTTGGAATCAAAGCTTCTTCAATCATAGCTTGTGCTTTAGTGAAATCAAGATTTTCTGCAGAGGGTTTAGCAACCACATCGTCCGCACCTGCTGCCAATGCCTCCAAGGCTTTTTCAGCTCCTCTAACCGTTTGAGAAGAAAAAACAATAATTTTGGTTGTAAGGCCTAGTCGTTTGATTTCTTTAATTGTTTCGAGCCCATTAAGTTCAGGCATCTCCATGTCAAGAGTAATCAAATCGACAGTAGTCTGCTGAAGCTTTTGGATAGCAATTCTTCCATTGGGAGCAGACCCTACGATTTGCACATTCTCCACCCCACTAAGTGAGGCAGAGATTTGTGATCGAAAAACAATTGAATCATCAACAACTAAAACTTTCATTAATTACTAGCGTTAACAATTTTTACGAGACCTTTAAGTCTTTCTGCTAACTGTGTTAAAGATTTAGCGGCTTCTAATGTCTGAGTTGCACCTGCAGAACTTTGTTTTGCAGCACCTGAAACAGACTGAACAACTGAAGCAATTTCTTCAACACCTTTATTTGATTCTTTTACCACACGGGCCACTTCGTTGGCAGTAGCCGCCTGCTCCTCAACAGCAGCAGCAATCGCTACTGAAATAGAATTAAGTTTTTCAATTACGGTACTGATTCCATTGATTGCCGTTACAGCATCTTTACTATCACCTTGAATGGCATTAATACGGTGAGTGATATCATCTGTCGCTTTCGCCGTTTGCTTGGCAAGTTCTTTAACTTCATTTGCAACCACAGCAAACCCTTTTCCGGCCTCTCCTGCTCTTGCAGCTTCAATCGTAGCATTTAGTGCGAGAAGGTTGGTTTGTTGAGCAATCGAGCTAATAACCTTAATAACGTTACCGATTTCCTCTGAACTTACTCCTAACTGAGTAATAGTTTTGTTCGTATCAGTAGCACGCTTCATTGTATCTTTAGAGATATTGGCGGCTTCAGAAGTGTTACGAGCAATTTCTTTAATTGATGCCACCATTTCTTCAGTATTTGTAGCAACTGTTTGCACACCCTTAGCAACTTCTTCAGTACTTGCTGCAGCAGAAACAGATTGCTGAGAAGTGACGTTAGCATTCGAGTTTAACTGAGTTGCAGTTGCAGAAAGTTCTTCTGCTGCAGCGGCCAATTGTCCTGCAGTTTCTTCTAACTCTTTCGCAATTTTCAGACTCGTGGTTATCACTGCCCAAGTAACAATAGGTCCAATGTACTTGCCTGTAGAATCACAAAGAGGCGACACAAGAAGATCAAGAGTCTCTGGACCCACGTTGATTTTTGCTTTGTGAGGTAAGTTGCGCTGATCACTAATAATTTTCTTCTGGTGTTCTGGACGTTTATGGAAGATATCAATTTTTTGACCTACTAACTTGTCCACTTTATCTGGAAGGAATTTTTCAAGAGTTCTCAATGTCTCTTTAGAAGCATTATTCATATAAAGAAGATTCCCTTCAATATCAGCATACATCGTATTAATTGGAGAGAGATCCACCATCTGCTTCATGATTGCCATGTTTTTCATTTCAGTAATATCACTTGCAAACTTTACAACCTTATTAACTTTTCCATTGGCATCAAAAATAGGATTGTAAGAAGCATTGATCCAGACTTCTTTGCCACTTTTATGTATCCGCTTATAATCTCCAGCTTCAAAATCACCACGGTTAAGTTTTTCCCAAAATCTAGAATACTCAGGGCTGTTGGTATAAGAGGATTCACAAAACATACGGTGATGTTTGCCTTGAATGTCCTTTAATTCATAACCCAAAGTTTTAAGAAAGTTTTCATTCGCTGTAATGACAGAACCATCGAGATTAAACTCGATAACGGCCTGTGACTTACTGATCGCGTTCATTTTGCCTTGTAGTTCTGCTAAGCTTACTTCTGTTTCATTACTCATAGTCATTTTCTCCATGTGAATTAAAATTTTATACGTTTAAGAAATCTATTATCTTCTGAATATCAATTACGCTTAATAAATTATTTGGGAGCTTGTAAACTCCTGACATAAATTTTGAAACACCTGGTGCAACAGTTTCAGGTGTAGGATCAAACAATATGTCTTCGAGTTCCAAAACATCGCCTACTTCGTCAACAACAAGAGATAGCAAGTAGGCTTCACTCTTACAGACCACATTAATTTTACCACTTTCTTTATCAGATCCACTTATTTCAAATAGCTCTCTTAGTCCGACTGCCGTTGCAATCTGCCCCCTAAGATTAATTAAACCTTTGATATGTTCAGGCGCAAGTGGAACTTCTGTTACTGACATTGATTTTGTAATTTCTTGGACGACACGAATATTAACGCCATATAAGCGATCATCAACCAAGAACGTTGAGAACTGGTTTGTACTCATTTATTTTGCTCCTAACAAATTGTGAAGGGCCTCTAATAATTCATCACTTTTCAGTTTTTCTAAATATTTATTAAATCCTGATTCTAGACCCATTTTTTGATCCCTTTCATTAAACCTAGTTGTTAATGCAATCATTGGAATGTCTTTATGTTGGGCCTCGTTTTTCACGGCTTTCGCAAAGTCATATCCATTTAATACGGGCATCTCGATATCTGAAATAATTAGTTTATAATACCCAGGGCCAGCGGTCTTCAGTTTATCTAATGCGACTTGACCATTTTCCGCGTGGTCTACTTCGAGCCCAGCTGCCTCTAGCACCTTTTTTATTTGACGAACAAAAAAGATCGTATCTTCAGCAAATAAAACTTTTGTATTCGTGAATTTTTTTAATTTTTTTATCTCAACCGGAACACCCATGGCATCATTAATGATAGAAAGAGCATCAAGGATGGTAACAACTTGCGTGTCGTTAAAAATAATTGTTCCCATTAAACCCTTGGTTTCTTTTAATCCCTGGGTCACTTCACTTGCAGAAGAAAGAACATCTAAAATCTCATTCACAACTAGTCCAAAAAAACGATTATGCTTACTAACTACAATGACTGATATTTTCTTATCTTCGTTAATTTGTGCCTCTTGCTTGTGACTAAGGAATTGATTGAGATCAATCAACGGTAAAAGTGACCCACGATATTTGACCATCCTCTCGTTGCCTGAAACTTCAATTTCACTCATTCCAAATTCTTCTAGACGATTTACCAGAATAAGTGGGATAGAGAAGACTCCTGGGTGTGCCAATTTAAAGAAAAGATATTCTGTTTTATTTTCGTGAATATTTTTAACATTTGCGTCTGCTGGACCTTTGAGATCTTTATTTTGAGTACTTCTATGTGCGCCACTTCGATTGGCCACGCCTTGTATATCCAGTATAAGCGCCACACTTCCATCACCCATAATTGTTGAACCAGAGAAAACATCAATCTTCTTCAGGAACTGAGGCAATGGTTTTACAACAATATCCGCTGTGTCACATATTTCATCTACAACGAGACCATAAACATCGCCATCTGTTTTGAGTACAACAATATTAAAAATAGTCCGAGGTTTTTCACCTTTTTCTGATTTCTTTAAAAGATCACCTAAATCAATTAATGTTAATAGCTCGCCTCTAAGTCTATAAATAAACTTTCCTTGAAGCTTGTCGATTTTTTTACCAGGCTCATCTAAATCGACACGAATGAGTTCCTGTAATTTCACTTGAGGTATTGCAAAAAAATCTTTCTTCATCCTTACAATCATCGCTGGCACAATTGCCAGGGTCAGAGGAATGATAAGACGAAGCTTGGTTCCCTGATCAACTTGGCTAGAAAGATCTATTGACCCTCCAACTCGGTCGAGGTTCGTTTTCACGACATCCATCCCCACTCCTCGACCGGAAACTGAAGAGACTTGGTCGGCAGTAGAAAATCCTGGAGCAAATATGAGCTGCTGGATTTCATTTATGGACATATTCTTGGCTTGTTCTTGAGTAATGAGTCTTTTCTCAATGGCCTTTGGTAAAATCTTTTTAGGATCTAATCCTCGACCATTATCACGAATTTCAATTACAACGTGGCCACCTTCATGGAAGGCTTTTAGGGAAATTATCCCTGCGCCACTTTTACCTTTCTTTTTTCTTTCTTCAGGGACTTCAATCCCATGATCACAAGAGTTACGTACAATATGAGTCAGAGGGTCCTTAATCGCCTCAAGAAGCGATTTGTCTAACTCAGTCTCAGCACCGTCTATAACGAGCTCGACCTCTTTACCTAGCTCACGACTCAAATCTCTGACGACTCTTTGAAATTTAGTGAAAACTGAACCAATAGGCTGCATGCGTGTTCGCATGACATTATCTTGCAGCTCTGATGTGACAAGGTCTAATCGCTGAGTCAGATTGAGAAATTCATTATTCTCATTTGTCCTAGCAAACTGAAGAAGTTGGTTTCTTGCCAAAACCATTTCCCCGACAAGGTTCATCAACTTATCAAGCAAAGACACCTGGACACGAATAGTAGAAGATTCTAGCTGTTGTTCTTCTCCTCCAGTTGTTTTCTCAGATTTGGCTTTTGATGCAGACCCATGGCTATCGGACTGAGATAAATTTTGAGTTTCTGTCATAGTCCCTGCTTTTTTCGTTGTAGCTTTTGGCAAAACTTCCACAATTTTATTATCGAGCGGTAAGTTAGTTGTTTTTATATCTTCTGTAGGAACCATGCTATGAGTAAGCTCAAACTCGGTTCCAAATCGCTTATTAGAAACAGAAATTAATTTAGGAACAACCTCTAGCAACTGCTGCTTTAATAAAGGATCATTTTCAAGATCACTGCTAGGTTTTTTTAAAATACTATCAATGAGATCTAAG
This sequence comes from Bacteriovoracaceae bacterium, assembly GCA_044377495.1. Classification (GTDB taxonomy): domain Bacteria; phylum Bdellovibrionota; class Bacteriovoracia; order Bacteriovoracales; family Bacteriovoracaceae; genus Peredibacter. The sequence goes on from JBILYY010000073.1 coordinate 9,071, forward strand.
CTCTTAAAAACTTGATCAATAAAACTTCTATCTAACTTTGTCTTTTTTTTCCTAACGGGTTCAAGAGATGCCTCAATGGCATGGGCAATGAGACCAATATTTTGAAAACCAAAAAGCTGAGAAGAACCTTTAAGAGTGTGAACATCACGATATAAAGAATCTATAGCTTCTGATGAGAGCTCTTGGGACTCTAGTTTCGTAAGGAGTGTAGATATTCTCTGAAGGATTTCATCACATTCTGAAAAAAATTCCCCGAGAGGTCCTTCTGCATCAAATTTATTCATAAATTTTACAAATCATAAAAAACCATCTTTGATATTTTAAATATGATCAAAAGATTAACATAAGATTTTTTTAATTCATGAAGTTTATAGCTGAGTAAAAGGCAAGTATTGTTAGTAGGTTCTTAATAACTCGTTTTTTTTCATAAAAAAAAACATTAATAATTTCTAAATAATTACTGTTTTTCATTTACAAATCTATGCCTGACTAAAGCAAATATTAGGATTTCTTTAACAACTACAACATTATAAGCGTTGAGCGAAATTATTTAGTTCCAGCATTCATTATGCTGCTGTATTTCGTAAGCTACACAGACTTGAAGGTGCTTCGGGGATGCTTGGTTTGGAAGAACTTAAAAATCATCTTCACAAATTAGAACACATTTTATCCTTGCATAACGCAAGGTCCCATGCTTTCACATGACATGGTCACATTTTTTAAACGGTGCAGATCTGGCCCGTAAATTTTATGGAGCAAAAGACACGCCAGCTTTTTGAAACTAGGCGTGCCTTAAAATTTAAATAAGCTTAAGCCGCTGCCTGTAGATGTCCCATGGTTTCTTCAGCGGTCTCTAGATTTAGACTTGCTTTATCGCCCAAGATATCTTTGAGGTCAATCAGGCTGACGACCTCTTTATCAATTACGTAACAACCCATTAGACCAAATTGTTTTGTCATGTTCTTCTCTAAATCACCATAGGCCGTTTTGAGGTCTACAATGTCTTTTACAACAATCCCAACGTATTGGCCTCTGTCTTGAATAATAACTGTTGCGAGCGGTATTTCATTATAATCCCCAATGAGAGAAGGCTTTAATTTTGGACTTATCAATTGATCAATATCAATCAGAGTCATGACTGTTTCTCTGTACGGAACAACATACGAGTCACCACTTTGCTGTACTAAATCGAACTCAATACGCTCAATTCGTAAAACATCCTTTTCTTCCAAGCAAAAATGCCCCTGCTTTTGCAAATTAAATACAATAACGTTGCGCTGATTAGCGGCTGCCTGATCGGATGTATCAGTATTCTTCTTTTGGTCTGAAAAGACATGATTATTAACGCCAATTCTTTTTGCGACTCCATCAACGTTAAAAACCATCCCAACGGAGCCATCTCCAAGAAAGGTTCCACCGAGATAAATCTCTAGACCCTTTAAGACATTGAACGATAATGGCTTAATAACAGCGTCTTCGATATCTAGAACCGACTCAACTCTTAGAGCGAACACTGATTCATCAGTCTTCATTATAACGATCAAATTCTCATAGGCCCGGCGAGATTCAATACCCATCAATTTTGATACTGAATAAAGAGGAATAAGATGATTGCTAAAACGAATTACCTCAGATCCCTCAAGCTCTGTATAATCAGAAGCGGCAAGTTGATTTTTCTCCATTACTTTTAAAATATTATCCTGAGGAATCCCATAAGCACGGTCAGCAACGGAAACGAAAAGACAGTTCGTAATCATGACGGATTTCGGGATTGGAATTTCTAATCGAAACTGAGAGCCTACCCCTTGCTTAGACTTGATTTGAATTTTCCCTCTCATGGACTCAACGGAATCTTTTACCATGCTCATTCCGACTCCGCGGCCGGAAAAATCAGTCACATTCTGGGCAGTGGAAAAACCGGAGTCAAATATCATGTATTGAAGTTCATCCTGAGTCATCTTTTGAGCTGCTGCTGCTGTTCGCAAACCTTTTTCAATAACTTTTGCTCGAATAATTTCCAAATTTATACCCGCTCCATCATCTTGAATATCAACGATGATGTTTTCTCCTTGGCAACTAAACCTAAGGAGTAATTTACCTTTTGGACTTTTACCTAAGGCCGTACGTTTTTCAGGAGTTTCAATACCGTGGTCGACAGAATTTCTCATCATATGAACAAGTGATTTTGAAAGCACTTCAGCGATAGAGTTATCCAATCGTAAATCATCTCCCTCAACCACAAAATCAATTTCTTTATTCAGAGCTCTCGCGGTATCACGAACAGTTCTCGTAAGAGGTTTTACTAATGAGTTTACTGGTACACGTCGAATGTCTGTTATTTTACTTTGCACATCACTATTAATTTTATGCATTTCATCTAGAAGCTCGCCTAAAAGACCTATCTCTTTATCACCCTGATATTGCTTTTCAAGACTTTTTACCGTCTTGTTGATCATATTTCTAATAACGGTCATTTCTCCTGAGGTTTGCATAAACTCATTTAGGAGAGTCATCGAAACTCTTAGCTCCGAAGCTTTGTGCTCCTTAGCGCCTCCGACGACTTCTGCAACATGTTCACCTGGAGCAGCCTTTTGCTCGGAGTTATCGGTGGGAATGTTTTTAAAAATCTTTACCATCCCCGGGATATCATGATTTTTATGGTCCCCCGTCTTAAATTCTTCAACAAAAACTTTTAGATTATCGTTCCCTTTTAGAAAGACTGACACCAGTCCAGCAGTAACAGAGATACTTCCGTTTTGAACATCTTTTAGGAGATCTTCAAACGCGTGGGAATAATTGTGCAAATTACGCGGTTCAAAAAATCCTGAGGAGCCTTTTATCGTATGAACCATTCCGAAAATGCGTGCAATAGCATCTGCATTGTTTGGGTTATTTTCTAGCTCTAAGCAGAGCTCTTCAATATTCTCTAAAAGATTAGTTGCATCATCAGTAAAGCCTTTGAGCATGTCATACTCTTCCTTCAGATTCTGGGCGCGAACTTCCCCCTCTTTCTTTAGAAAGGCCTGAAAATCAGTGGCTTTAAAAGGCTTATTTAAAAAAGCGTCAATCTTATGCTCTAACCCTTTTAGGGCCATTTCACGGTCAACATAAACAGAAAGAATGGCGAATGGGATCTCTGAAGCAAATCCGAGAAGATTATCACGAAACTCAAAGCCGTCCATCTTCGGCATTTTGAAATCTGAGACAATAAAGAGAATGCGTGATTTATTCTTAGAAATGAATTCTAAAGCTATTCCCGTATCTGTAGTAGTAAACGCTTCAATCCCAAGACTTTTAGAGTTGAAACTAAAAATCTCTAAGGCATCTTCATCATCATCAACGCAAACAATGACCGGAACAAGTCCATTCATCTCCAAAAGAAGAAGTCGGTTTTTTTCAGTTGGGGTGGCATTTTCCCACATAGAATCGAAGATATTTTTACTCATGTTTGGGCCTCGCTTTGATTAAGCTTCTCATCGACATTTTGCCTAAAAACTGTATTAGGAAAAGCTTAATACAATTAAGCTGATTTCTTTGTGGGATTTGGAAAGTTGATAATTTCATCAGTATTGAAACGGAGACTACAATCTGAGACGTCTTTTTTTACGATTCCTCTTTTAAAGGCTTGATCAATTTTAAGCCAAAGCAATTGATTTTGTTCGCTTAAGCCTGCCTCAACAAAGGCTTCCTTTAATAACTGGGTCCGAAGATCAAAAAGTTCTTCGCTAATAAACATGTGCCTATGTGCAGGGATCGGTAGTTTTCCGAGGTATACAGCAGGTCCACCCATGGCCTGTGCCATAAAGTCACTTTGTTGAATTTCAATAATTTCCTGCTGAATGCCTTGAAAATACTGGCCAATCCAAGGGTCTGCATAAATTTTGTCGTAAAAGATTTTATGAACCTTATCAAGCGTGGGGCGACCACCAATTAAATCAAACAAATTATCATCACCAAGCTTCATAACCATACAAGCATCTCGGAAGATGGTCAGGAGAACTTTAATCGCCACTATTGAGAAGAGATTCTGATCCGACTTAAATCACGGCTGCGATTTGCAGTGGTGTTTGTGAGCAATAACTACTCTGATTTTTCCAACAAGGACCTGTAGTTTTGAACAAGTTCGATCGCTTCTGTTGCCGCCTTCTCAACCTTCATGAGCTTAATATTATCCTCTCCAAGTTCCAGTTTCAACATCCCAACAAATCCATCAATCTTTGCCAGTTTATTCATAAGATCGTGGAGGAACTTGTTTTCATTTTCTGTCATCGCTACCTCGTAAAATACTATTTAAAAATATCAGCGGAATGAAATGATTCTAGGATTTTTGGATACCTATGAGATTTTTTACAAATGATATCAAGGTCTTTGTAAAATTTGTCCTTATCAAAACCTCCATGTCGATGAGAATCTAAAATAAGGTCTACAACGTAGTGGGAAAATGTAAAGAGCTGCGAAAGTGGGCTTGTCTTAGAAATAGAAATACCTCGTGGAAAGCCCTCACCTTCTCCAACCTCATGATGCTCACGGACAATCCTGCTCGTGTCAGGTGGCATACCGGGCACTTTATCAAGTAGTTCAGATGCCTTCTGTGAATGGGAAAGAAAATCTTCGTCTCTTGTTTCAATGGCAACATTTAGCATTTCAAACGTGGATGTTTCTTTTAGAAAAATATCATGAAACATGGACGCCACTACTAGCTTTTGACCCGTTGTAGTTGAATTCCAAGTCATTTTCTCGGCAATTGAAACCGAAACGGCTGCAACCATGAACGAATGCTTAGAAAGATAGGATTCCTTACTCTTAAGCAGTCTGTCAAAAAGCAAAGACAAACTTTTGTTTGACTTACAAAGCTCAAAAGCCTCCTTGATTTGCACATCAACCAGTGGGATTAAGGACTCACGAAGACCAAATTCCTTGAAAGCAGAAGTAAGAAGAAAATGAACCTGTAGATTTGCTTCTACCTTATTGTCTGAATTTGAAGCATTCAACGTTTTAAATATAGATTCGCAAATCCTAGTAATAAAAACATCAGCTGAAACATTAAAAGTATAGAGTTTAGAACCATCTTGAAGGCCATACTTTAAAAGATCTAACTCATCAAAGATGGCCCCTTCATTGAACACCTTCACGAACTTATCCTCGCTCAATTTCAAAAAAACATCTGATGGCATTTCAGAAATCCGAAGTAATAACTGTGGTGATATTGGAGTATAGTCATGGATGTTTGCTTCTGGTATTTGCGGCAATTCACTTTTAATTTTATTAATAATAGCTTTCGTGCCACTCGAGAGGTTAGGTTTTTCAATATATCCATAGAAAGAACTCTGATCTTTAAATTCATCGTGTTGGACAGGCGCATCTGAACTACACATGACGTATTTGCATGAGGGCATCGATTCAAGAATAAAATTATAAACATCACCACCATTTTTGAAAGGCATATTATAGTCACAAATAATTAGACTTATATCACCTTTAGACAGACGCTCAATGGCACTCTTGCCGTCAAAAGCAACTTCCACATCACACTTAAGAGACGATTTAACGATAAAGCTCAGAATCTCAGAGATCTCTTCTTCATCATCAGCAATTAAAACTTTTAATATTTCACTCAAAAACATTAACCTATTTTAGTCATGGAAACTTCTACATAGAAATAACCACAATCCGTTAAAAATTTAACTACAATACGAGGAGCCTTTAATAAACTAACGATACTATGATTTTCACCAATTGTAATGGATGGCGTCGACATGCGAATCTGCGTCTGAAAGGTGTCATTGAAGTAGGCTTTAGCATTTCCGAAGATCTGATTACATAACTCTCCAACCCCGTCTCGATTTTCTTCATTTATCTCTGTAAAGTCAGTGTAAAGCATTTTGGAAATGATCTTTAAGTAGGTTTCTTTAGGAAAAGACAAACAAAAAAATCCCTCGAAAACGGGACTATGAATCGGATAGAATGCAGAGATATCCCCTTTGGAAGCTTCCCCCATTGAAATATTGATCTCTTCTTTTACAGCATCCGTTCCAGTTGTTATTTTTAGCACTTTAAGAGTTGAATCAATAAAGGGATTCATAAACTTAACTTCAAGAGTAGGCTTAACAGGCGCAGAAGTACGTGGAGGCTCAAGTATAACGGATAGTTGTTTTTTCAATTTTTCAAAATCAATAGGCTTACTAAAATAAAAAATACTTCTTTTTTCACCTACTAACTTAATATCACCCGTGTCAATGCTATCACTGGAGATGATAAAGATATTTTTTGGTCGATTAACTTTGTTAAGAAAATTAATTTCCTTAACCACTTTCCATCCATCAAACTTGGGAATATTCAGATCCAAAAACAATATATCAAATATAATACC
>JBILYY010000004.1:0-44955 GCA_044377495.1 Bacteriovoracaceae bacterium
TTTTTTTGGTCTTGGTATTTTCAAAATAAATAATTGTCGTTTTTCGGTCATGAGGAAAATCATCCAAAGGCACGACGGCATGCCCTACTAATAACCCGTTGCCACCAATTTTAGAAAGATCCTCACCATGATAAGCATATTCTTTATCAATAGGTCCTGAAGAGCATCCAACCACTAAAAGGCCAAATAAAAGAGATCGAAACAAGAAAAAGTCCTTTGTTGTCGCGCTAGGCCACTGATAGACTAGCTCTCGCGTGAAAAACTCAATAGATAATTTAAAATCATTTTACAGAACTCCCGTGACTCCGGAAAGTTTTTTTCTATCGCTTGAAGGTATTGAAGGCTCAGGTAAAACCACTCAGATTAAGCACATCGAGAAATTACTCATCGATAAAGGCTATCGCGTCTTAACTTTGCGGGAGCCAGGCGGAACTGAATTCGGAGAAAAACTCCGGGAAGCCATTCTTAAAAGTTCCACTCCTTTACACCCTCTTGCCGAATGTCATTTATTTCTGGCCTCAAGGGCACAACTACTCAAAGAAAAGATTCTTCCCTTTTTATTAGTCCCAAAATCAGTGGTTATTTTAGATCGCTACATAGATTCAACCATGGCCTATCAGGGCAAGGCCCGTCGTCTAGGGCTTGAAACCGTATTAGAACTCCATCGCCATGATCCTTTAAATCTTCTTCCTCATCGCACATACTTCCTCGATATCAATTTAGAAACGTCTATGGAACGTCAGAAAATACGTGGCCAGCAGAAGGACTATTTTGAATCTGAAGAAACAGAATTCCATTTGAATTTGATCGATGGCTACAGGGAAATGGCGCAAATCTTTTCCGAACGTATTTTAACCATTGATGCCTCTAAAACTCCTGAAGAAATTTCTAAAGTCATTGATATCGATTTAGGGAAAATTCTCAAATGAATATCCATGACATACTCATGAAGAAGGCCACCAAAAATGAGCTGGCGCACTTTTATATTTTAGAAAGTTCGGCTCCCGAAGAAGAATCATATGAGCACTTGATGAAATTTACTCACAATTTCATCCGCGACTATTATCAAAAAATCGAAGGCGCTAAACAGAGCATGGCAAATTTGATGGATCATCCTGACGTCTTTGTCATGGGTAACCATCCAGATTATGCTGACAAAAAAGACCCCAATTACATTGTGGAAGAAGCTGAGGCGATGATTCGTTTTTTTGAATTCTCTCCTCTTCAAGGCAAAAGAAAATTTGCCGTTATACCTGAAGGGCATAAAGTGACTGAGCGAGTTGCCAATAAATGGCTTAAGCTTTTGGAAGAGCCAAACGGAAGCTCAACCATCTTTTTATTAAATCCTCGACGTTATAAACTTTTAGACACAATTCATTCCCGTGCGCAGCATTTAAGACTACCTACGTCAATTCCGGCCGTCAGTTTAGAGGAATGGAAGAGGTTTCTAAACGACAGTAAAACCCAGTCGCTAGCGCAGTTTATTGAGCAAAATTCAAAACAAAATCATGATGTCTTTTTCTGGACTAATGAAATGATCAGATGGGAAGCAGAGCAGTTCGAAAAGATTGGTAGCAAGATTGCCCTTTCAGATTGGTTGAAGAAGCTAAAAGAAATGGAGATTTTCCATCAACCATCTGCAACAAAATGGACTTTGTTCTATTCTTATCTCCAAACCCACGTTTTACCTCGTCTTTAACGGATCACAACTCATTGACATAGCTCGGAATTACTCTGACAATGGTCCCATGACCATGGATAACCACGAGGAAGAGAGTAACAGTACTCATTCCGCGGAAATTATAATTTCTGAAGATTATTCTTCAGAAATGGATGCAGAAAGAGAAGCGTCACAAGAAGCAGAAAACCGAGAAGACTCAAGATTCAAAGAAGGACAAGTCCTTCGTTTTGTCAGAGTACGCTTTCCAGGTAATTCGCGCTCTTTTGCATTTCTCGTTGGCAGAAGACGTATTGAATACGGCCAGAAAGTTGTTGCGATGTCTGACCGCGGAATGGCAGTCGGATACGTAAACTCATTTCCCTACGATGTTCCTTTCAATAAAAGCATGCTTCCTGTTCGCAGCATTTCAAAAGTTGCGATGGATGAAGATATTGTTAAAGATCGAGAAGCTTACCATCAGCAAAAAAATGCCGAAAATATTTGTAACGATTTAATCGCTGAATACCAGTTAGACATGCATTTAACGCACGTTGAGTTCACATCTTTTGGTAAGAAGGCCGTCTTTTACTTTATTGCTCCAGCACGAGTCGATTTCCGAGATTTGGTAAAAGAACTTGTTGGCCGCCTTAAAACCAGAATTGAACTTCGTCAGATATCTGTTCGTGACCGCTCTGCCTCTGTGGGTGGTTTGGGTCCATGCGGACGAGAACTTTGTTGTTCATCATTTCTCACAAAATACGGAAATGCTGGGATCAAAATGGCAAAGAACCAAGATCTCACGCTTAACTTTTCAAAACTTAACGGCGTCTGTGGCCAGCTTAAATGTTGTCTGCAATATGAAGATGAAGTTTACCGCGAAAAACGCTCGCGTCTTCCTAGAGAAGGCGATTTTATTTCTACGCATACCGGAGAAATTGGTCGCGTCGACAGACTGCACTTATTAAGTGAGCAGTTTGTGATGATGACTAATCGTGGAATTAGAAAACGATACGTTGTTGATCTTTATAAAGATACGCTCAATAAAGAAGAAGCAAACTTCCCACTTGAATTTGAATCTATTTCTGATGAAACGTTTAAAGTGATTGGAATGGACGAAGCCGAAGCTAAAAAAGTTCTGGCGTTTGAAGCAGGAGTAAAGTTACTCAAGGAACCAAGTAAGAAATTTGCTGATTCCATCTTCGAGTCTCTTTTTGGCGAAAAATCTTTAGGATATGACTTACCTGATTTGAAAGAGCCTGAGGGTTCTGTGAAAAAAGTTGTCTTCAATCCTGAAGAGGAAGAAGAGATTGCTTACACTATGTCTGCAGATGATATGTTGGACGAGGATGATGAAAGTTTATCGAGACCGGATTCACACTCTGCCAGACCTCATCACCATGACAATCGTGGTGGAAGACCTCAAGGTCACCAGAACCAGAACCGAAATAATCAAAATCAGAATCAAAACCCAAATAGAAATAACCCTAATCAAAACCGAGGGCCTCGTAATCCGAGGTAATCTTCGATGCGGATCCTGCACACTTCCGACTGGCATCTAGGAAAGAGACTTTTCAAGCTTGATCGCTCGCCTGAGCACTCGCGCTTTCTAGATTGGTTACTTAGCACCCTTATTGAAAAAAAAATTGATCTCCTGCTAGTGGCCGGAGACATTTTTGATACTCCAACACCTCCACACCAGTCTCTTGAGATGTTTTATGAGTTTCTTCACCGGGTATCGACTGAAACTGAAACCCAAACTCTGATCATCGCTGGTAATCATGATTCAGGCCTACTGCTTGAGGCCCCATCAAAGATACTTGCCTCTCATAGGGTCAAAGTATGGGGAAAATTATCTGCTAAGCAGGAAGATCATTGGATCAAGATAAATATCAGAGGTGAAGCACTTGATATTTGTGCCATCCCATTTTTTAGATCCTATGAACTTCTGCCAAATGGCGAAGGTGATGCACTCAGCGTTTTAAAAACATACCTTTCAAAACCGAGAACTGCTCCCCAACTCTTGATGCTTCATCACTTGGCGGGAATTTTTGAAGCGGCCGGCTCTGAGCAGGTCATTACTTTATCCGGAGTGGATTCAATTCCCACTGAGGTCATAGAAGCTTTTGACTACGTGGCACTAGGGCATATCCATAAACCACAGAAAATTGCGAAAAATGCTTATTACTCTGGCTCCCCTATTCCCATGCGTTTTTCGGAAACTTATCCAAAGTCACTCATGTTTCTTGAGTTAAAAAAAGGCATCTTCGAGATCGAGAAAATAGAAATTCCACTTTCAAGAGCTCTGCATATTGTGAAAGCGGATGAATCAAATTGGCGGGTTAAGATAGATGCATTGGCCACTCATTCAGAATTTACGCCCATGGTGGAAATTCAGTTATCTCTCAACCAACCCGTCATGGGTCTCATTGATGAGATCAAGGAAGCAATTAGTAAAAAGAAAATGGAACTTCTTTCTTATCTTCCTAATTATTCTGGATCTGAAAAAAAAGAACGAAGACATGATCGGTTATTTGAACTATCTCCTTTGGAAGTTTTTCAAGAGTTTTACAAATTCAAATATCCAGATGCCCCCGAGATGCCTGCTGATTTAATAAATGATTTCAAAGAATTGATCCAAAAGGTAAGCAATGCGCCTGATCAAGCTTAGAATCAAAAATATTGCATCCTTAAAAGGCGAGCATGAAATTGATTTTGCGAGCATTCAAAACCAGAGCCCACTTTTTGCGATCACGGGAGAAACCGGTGCGGGAAAATCCAGTATCTTAAATTCCATCGGAATGGTTTTATACGGCAAAGTTTATAAGTCAAATGTGACTCAAAATGATCTTGTGACTTTAGGCGAGAAAGAAGGCCAAATTGAGCTCATTTTCCAGGCCCAAGGAAAAAACTATCTCGCCCTATGGAGGGCCAAGGTCAGAAAACAGAATGGTGAATTTTACTCAACTCCTCAACCCGCGCAGCGAGAAATATACGTTTTAGATGGTGACCAATTCGAATCGCATAAGACTATTCTCAACGTAAGAGCTGAAGAGCTCCTTAATCTGGATTTTGATCAATTTTGCAAATGCATCATTCTTAACCAGGGCGAGTTCGCTAAATTCCTTTCCAGCTCTTTTACTGAAAGAAAAGATATTCTTGAAAAAATGTATCCTGGAGAGATGTTTGATAAACTTTCAACGAAACTAAAAGAAGAAAAAACGGAACTTGAAAAACAAATAAGTGATTTAGATATAGAGCTTCATACTCTTAAAGGCGACGGTCTCAAAGGCGAAGACCTGACTAGTCTGAAGGATAAGCTTGAGGCAGATTACAAACTGCATGAAAGTTGGCTAACCACTCTAGAGTCTATGGACTATCATTTCACCAGTTTGTATTCTCACCACAAATCTTATACTGAAACTAAACTTCGAATTGAAACAGTTAAGGCAACACTGAATAAAGAGACTAGCATCTTTAATGATTTTCTCATTACAACTCAAAAAGCGTCAGAAGAACTTTTGCAGGTTCAAAAAGAACAAACGAACAATCTTCCAAAATTACAGGAATTGCTCAAATCAGAAGAAGCACTCAAACATGCTCAGGCGAATAAAGCTGAAAATGAAAAATCCCGGAATGTGTATCTGGAGCAAGTACAAATACTGCAGGACAGACAGGTTCAACTTGCCCGTAATCTTAAGGAATGGGAACAAAATTCTCAGGACCTGATAAAGAGTTTCACTCTACCTCTGAGCGAATTAAAGACCCACGCCAGAAGTTTGGAAAGTGTATTTGACCTGCATAATAAGAAAGAACTTTTAGAACAAGAGCTATCTACGAAAGAAGAAAGGCTTACGCAGCTTGAGATTCAGGGTAAAGATGAGGCCCTGGCACTTAAAGAACTTACGTCTAAAAAAACTTCTTTTGAAGAAGAAAAAAAGCGAATGCAAATTCTAGAGACCAAGAAAAAAGAACTCATGCTAAATATTGAGGAACGTGGCCGTGCCGGGGTCAGATTAGATGAGCTCAATTTAAAAATACTTGGCCTCATAAAAGAAAAAAGCGAACTTGATAAGAAAGATCTTCTTATGTCTGGCGAGCTTATCCAGTATCAGCAAGAGTTTTTACCGCTTGAGACGACTATCAAATTGCAAAACCTCCTGAGCGCAGTAGAGATTTGCCTGACTCACCCAACGTTTTCAGAGGATAAGGCATGCCCGGTCTGTAAAACCAATTTGCCCGATGACCGGATTCAGGATCTTAAATCTAATTTGGAAAAGACTGACTTCTCGAAAATAAAAATCCGAGAAGCAGATCTTTCTCGAATGATAATGAAAAAAGAAGCTGAAATATATCAGTTAAAAGACAAAGATAAGCAGCTCCAGGAAGAACTGGCCTTAAAAACCAAAGAAATTGAAATTCAGTCTCAGATTTCTACACAAATACTGGAAAATCCGGAAAAAGTAGAACATGACCTTAAAGAATCACAAAAAAAAGTCTGGGAACAGGAAAAAATCCACCAGGACGAAGAACGCCTGACAAAGACTGTGGCAAAAACTCGCGAGCAGTATCTTCATCTTAAAAATGATATTCTAGGCAAAGGCCTAATAAAAACTCAGCACGAAAAGGATCTCGGCCTATTGATCGCTCCTATAAGTTTCATCAAAGAACTCAATACAGCAAGCATTTCACTACTAATTAATGAGTCCAGAAAACTTTCAACCTTTCTGGAAAATGAATTTCAGGGTGAAAAACTTAAACAGGATCAGCTTCATCAGAATGAAAATGCCAAACAGGCAGAGTTAAACTTAAGTAAAATAAAATCAACTCTGGCTGAACTTGAAACCAGGATTGTTGCCCTAACTTTAACCATAGACAAAGAACTTAAGGGTAAAAAAGCATCGGATTTAATCTCTGAGCTGGCGCAAAAAGTTAAAGAGAAAACTGATGTCTTGGGCCTTAAAGAACGAGAGCTAAAATCTCAGGAATCAAAACTCAAGGAATCACAAGGCCGTCTTTATACACTTGATGAACAGATTAAAAACGTTGATTTAATGTTCAGTAAGGAACTTCACACTCTTGGAGAATGCGCAGATGTCAGTCTGCCAAGCTTAACCAATGAGCTTAGTATTCTCACTGACAAGTTAGGCAATCTCGTCATTGAGCTTAATAGTCCTGAGGCGCTATTTATTCCACTAAAGGATCTAATTCAGGCCCAGAAACATTTATTTAAAGAAAAAACTTCCGAGCTAAAAATGAGTTTTGCCTCAGTTCGGGCGCGACTTGAAGATTGGGAAAAGCGTCAGGACCGCATAACACTGCTACTTCTTAAACTCCAGGACCTGACACAAAGTCTGGACCGCAGAGTCCGCTTGTATGAAGTACTTGGCAAAGATGAACTTCGCACATTTGTCCTAAGCTTGGTTGAAGAAAATTTGATTACACAGACCAATGATGAACTACAAAAACTTTGTCAGGGCCGATACGAAATTATTCACCAGTCTCGAAAAATGAAACTCACTCCCGAATTTTACATTTTGGATAAATTTCGTGAAGGAGGAATGCGCAAAGTGTCAACATTGTCAGGCGGTGAGACGTTTATGGTTTCACTTGCGATGGCCTTAGGATTGGCAGAAATGACCCGCGGGAAAGCAGAGATTGATACTCTCTTTATAGATGAAGGCTTTGGTACTCTTGATCAGGACTCACTTGAGGACGTACTGGATATGCTAAAGCAGATTCAAACGCGAGGCTTAATGGTAGGTATCATTTCTCACGTGAAAGAACTTACTCACGCCTTACCGGTTAATTTGCAAGTTACAAAAAAACAAGATGGGACATCTTCTTTAGGAATTCAGTATAATTGAGGGCATGAAAAAACTAATTTTTGGTCTTCTTTTTATTACGGCTTTTGCCTGTGCAACTAAACCAAAATCAAATACTGCAAGTTTCTCCGAAACCTCCAGTGAGATTAATAAAAAGCTTAAAGACATTCCTCCGCTTACTGCCCAAGATGAATTCGAAGGTTATAAAGTTACTGCTAAAGAATGCAGTTCTCTAAGAACAATGTATTTAGAGCTATCTCCAGCACCTACAGGAATTTTTGAAACTTCTCTTAAAAGAAGAATCGAGCCAAAAACCATTATGGGAATGATGGCCAAGAAAAAAGCAAAACAACAAAACCCATGTTCGCGCTTGCGATTATATACTTCTATGAAAGACATCCGAGTATTGGGTTCAAAGAAAAGATTTGATGATAAAGGTGTACTGGCCAAGGGAACTCTGGGCTACAGCAGTACTGGACAAACCTATTTGGAACTTACTTTTTATGAAAAGCTAAAATCAAACCTTCCAGAAAAGATTGCCTATCCTGGCCACTTTTTAGCTTATGAAAAAGCCTCGGAAATGACTGATGATGAATTGGCCGAATGGATCGTGGCCACAATGTATCTTGTTGGTTGGAAGTAGATCGCGCAAAACTCTATAAATTCTTGGAACATTCCTGAACAATGTGGCCAGTAATTTTATCAGTTGCTTTCCCAGCGACACAATAGCAAAAGATATTAAGTACTCGCAGTCCCATGCTGTTAACCTGTTTCTGGGTCGCAGTCTCCATGCAACTTCCGAAATTCTTAACCCACTTCTTAGGATTTGTCGTTCCGGGTGGAGCGAAATTAACAAGTTGTTTTTTTCCTTCAGCAAAAAACATCTCACACGTCTCTTTAGTTCTAAAATATGAATATGTTTTGTTATCAGGACACTTAAAAAAACTGCCAATTGCAATACGGGTAGCATCTCTTAAGTAATCACAGTCCTTACCGTGCGTCTTGCGAAGATTAGTTCTGATCTCATCCACATCAGTATCTGTCTGAACGCAAATGTTTGTAACGCCTTTCTCCCAAAGTTTTTGGGCATGGACATTACCGAAAGAGATGAAGCATAAGAAAATTAAAAAAAACTTCATTTCTTTTCCACCAGTATTTTAACAACCCGTTCAGTATTATCCTTGGCCCTAATATATAAACAATTTGTCGTGCCTGAAGGTATTCCTGACAAATCACTTACAAGATTCATAAAATTAGATTGAGGTCCAAGGTTAGTTTTATAAATGGAATCCCCCTCTCGTAAACCAATAAGATAATAAACAGAGTCAGTGGCCATCTTAGAAAAACGCCAGCTACTCGACTGAGTAATTTGAGAATACTCTTCGGTAATCATGGCATCGGTCAAAAAAGGAGTCACATTACCCTGAATTTTATCGGCTTCAGATTTAGCAATGGATACCGTTATCGTGGCTTCTGGACACACAGATTGTTGTGGTTTTGAAGCGCATGAGAATAAAAAGGATAAAAGAAAAATGAATTTCATTAAAGCTCAACAAACATCTGAGTCCAGTATCCCAACCCACGCTCGTCCTTATAGATCCCAAGTCCGGTATGGGTATAAAGCGGATTCTCAATCTCTTCTCGGTGTTTGGGTGATGTGATCCATGCCTTAAATACTTCTTTGATATTTTTTTGTCCCATGGCCACAATTTCACCACACAATTGGACTTTGCCTAATCGGTTCTTAAGTCTTCGGCACCTAACTGAAAAGCCCATATGTCCAAATGGTCGAACGTGGAGACCCATGCCTTTAGAGTGACTAAGTGCAATCTCTTCTATAATTGGCTGATAAGTGAGTGGCCTAAGTTGTTTCGAAATTCGATACTCATTAACCAGTTGTAGGTATTGTTGGTTGATTGAAAATGATTGATCTTCCTGACTTTCCTGAGTGCGTCCCGTTTTTGCCTTCTTATTGAAACCATCGCCACACGCAACGACTGAACTCAAAAGAATTAAACTCCAAAACATATTTGTCATTATGGAATTGTTTCCACGGGGAAAAGAAGTGTCAATAGCGATGTGTCAAATGTAAGAGATGTTTAGGATATATTCGTTTTCAGGCGCATTTTCTTTATCCTAGAATGACAAAAAAAGGATGTCCTATGCTGTATATAGTTCTTGGCCTCAGTTTACTCGTATCACACCTGGCCTTTGCCAAACCTCATTTGGATTTAGAATTATCTTCAGATGAATACCGGTTACATCTTCAAGCTCTTTCAAAGAATAAAAATCTTGCTCCAGATGATCCTTCAATCACAGCATCTTTAAAACTTGGTGATCGATTAAGTAAATGGATTGCTAAAATCAATGCATCTCGCCCAGCTGATGCGGCCATCCGACTAACTTCTCCTCTTACGCGCCGTGGAATTCCGATAGAGGCTCCAAGCATTTACTCACCATCAATCATCAAGGCAGGGGCAGAAAAGATTCTGGCCGAATTACCTGAAGCGATGAAGTCTGTGATCCTTTCAAGTGAAGAGCTTCCAACATCAACTGGTATTGATGATGAAACCTTCATTAAGCATGGCCGACTTTTGGACCGCAACTATCAAAGTGCAGCTCGCTACAAATCGGTTAATCCTTACCGCATTCAATACATCTCATCTGCTGCAGAAGATGTGCGTGGTTACTATTACTTGACCCAAAATAAAATAGGCAAAGAAGAACTCAGAGATGTAGCGACAATTGATGCTGATAAAATTGCGCCGATCAAAGACGCCCTTACCAAGATCTGTATCAATTCTCGTGACTCAGTTGCTGGCTGTAAGAAAAAAGTTGATGCTGCTTTTTCAAGTAACACGCTATCTGCTCTTTATTCAAAATATTATCCGACAGCTCAAAAGAACTGGAATGATTTCTTCCTGATCCCTTCAAATGGCACGCGCTCCGACCTTAATTGGACGGATGCTGTTATGACAGTACCTTTTAATACTCCTTCAATTGCAAAATTTGTTCCTTACCTTCAAATAAACATTGAAGATGAATTCCGCTTCGGTGACTGGAAATTGAAAATGAATTTTGGCACATTTTCAAATGGTCCTGAGCTTGTATTTCAAGCGGGCGTGGTTCCCCATGTCAATGGACTTGGTGGAAACCAGATCGTTATGGATTCAAACCAGCCGATCGAAGAATATGAATCTCAATGGACGATTCGTCATGAGTTTGGCCACGTCTTAGGTCTTCCTGATTGCTATCATGAATTCTATGACACCAATCTTGATGCTTACGTAAACTACCAGCTAGATGTTACTGACCTCATGTGTAGCAGAGCTGGAAATATGAAAGAACGCATTTATACAGAACTTAAAAAGGCTTACGGTAAATAATGAAAAACTTAATTCTAGTAGCTATCCTTGTTACTTCTAGCGCCTTTGCTCATGAAGAACATGACTGGAGAAAAGATTATATGGCCTATCTTTCAGTTCAATACGAACTGCCGATGAGCTATAAGAAGACGGCTGCTCCAAAGTTTTTTACTAAGCGTGTGGACATGGATTTCTTTAAAGAAAAGCTCATAACTCTCTCAAACACAAGTGATCGACGTTCAACAGAGAACTTAGATCTTACTCGTCAGTTTTTAAAAGCTGAGTATGAAAAACTTGGATTCACGGTCCGTTTTGAGGCCTTCGGTGGGGGCTCAAATTTTGTGGCCGAAAAACTGGGAACAACTCAACCTCAAAAAGTGCTGATTCTTTCTTCACATATTGACTCTGTAAGATGCAAGGGTGCAAATGATAACGGCACTGGGACCATAGGTCTCTTGGCAGTGGCCCAAGAGTTATCAAAACAAAATTATTCTTATACTGTTCGCATTCTTGGTTTTGACAAAGAAGAAATTGGCCTTGTTGGTTCAGATGCTTATGTGGCTTCCCTAAAAACAAAAACGGATGTTATCGGAAACATAAACTTCGAAATGATGGGTGTAAACTCACGTAGAGATGGAAGTTTTCATGTTATCGATTGCGATAAAGCGTCCTCAGTTGTGATCTCTAATAAGATCAAAAACTCCATCGCCAACCTAGGCCTACCACTTACAATTGTGAAGGCCTGCACTGACAGAAGTGACCATGCTTCATTCTGGCGCCATAACCTTCCAGCAGTTGTTATTTCAGAGAATTTCTTTGGTGGAGATGCAGATCCTTGCTATCACGCCAAATGTGATATCGTGGATGATCGTCTAGATTACAGCTACATGGGGAATATCTTAGAAGCAGTACTGGATGCTTCTGAACAATTTCTTAGATAAATTCGATGGGGTGCAAAATGCACCTCTACTCAAAGACTGTTACCTCTAGTACTTCTAAGTAATGGTCAAACCTCTCTATCACCTACATCTCGATGCGGCCGTATTGCCAGCGCCTCTAATGGAACGGATGATCCAGGAAGGTGGATTTCAATTTGATGATTTTCCCCACCAGTTAACAATTGAGGGAAAGAGTTATCCTGCCCGTCACATGACCAAATATTTGTATGCTCCAATATCTTCTCAGGAAGTTAAAAACGAATGTCTAAAACTTCAAAGTTGGGTCAAAGAGAGTGCCTTCAAGGGCTTCATACAGTGCGAATATGTCATGGAAGAATCTCATTGGGTTAATACCTTGCATTCCGATGGCCCACTTCTGCCTCCGATATCAATCACGACACGTGCACTTTCTTCGACTCCAGGCGATCGTTTCAAAAAACATGAACTGCACCTCGAAGTTGATAAAAAAAATAGTTCTGAGCGTGTTATAGAAGCATTAAAGGCTTGCGGTTTTCACGTACTGGAAAATGAAACAACTATTTCTTTTACTACTTGTGGTTATTCCAAAGAGCTTTTGCTCATACGTCGTGCCTTAAAAGTCTTTATGAATACCTATGGAACAGAAATTGATGCAAAACTCATTTATGAGGCAACTGCTTTTTGGAGCTTGCATGGAATTGAGCCTGATACACTTGCGCAAATAGCTGACAGAGTGAAAGTGCTACAGTAATTTAAGTATATGCAAAAATACTTTTTAATTGTTTTATTTATCTTTGTTACCCTCTGCGGCATTTGTTCTGCTGAGGACGTTACTTTTACTCACGAGGGTCAGTTATTCAAATTGATTAATCCTTCAGTAAAAGATGGTCCAAAAAAACCCTTACTTCTTCTCCTTCACGGCTGTAAGCAAAATTCAGAAATGATTGCAAATGGCACTGGACTCTGGGACGAAGCGATGAAACGAAAGTTTTTCTTACTTGTGCCAGAACAAACATTGAATGCAAATTCAGATCATTGTTGGAATTGGTTTTATTCAATTCAACAAATGCGTGGTGGATACACAGAAATGAGTACTTTCGTTTCAGCAATTGAGAACCTTAGTCGAAACTACCCGATCGATCGTTCGCAATTATACGTGGCAGGCATGAGTGCTGGTGGGGCCATGGCCCATAACTTACTCGCTTGTTATCCAGATTATTTTGCTGGAGTGGCGATTCATTCTGGTCTGGCCTTCAAGACTGCAGAATCTATTATCGAAGCACAAACAGTTACGACTGCTTCATCTCAAAAAACTCCTGAATATCTTGGAACAAAGGCGTTTGAATGTGGTCACTTCACAGGAAGACCTTCCGGACTTAAAAAAGTTTTGATCATCCATGGTCTGGACGATAAACGTGTTCCTTCACTGCACGCAGATTTAATCACCTCTACTCATGAAGTACTCAGTGATTTACTGGATGACGGAACTCTTAACCATTCAGACTCACCAGTTGGTGTCGAAACAGTTCAAAACTATGAAAACGGCTACAAAGCTTTTATCACGGACAAAAAATACAAAAAATTTTTGGAACGAAAAATTATGATAAAAGGTCTGGTCCACGCTTGGGGTGCAGGTAAACCAATTTCAGAAAATTTTGATCCAAAGGCCCCATCAAGTTCTGAATTCATTCTCAACTTCTTCAATCTCTAACTTTTAGGTTTCTTATGATCGGTCTTTTTGGTCTAGTCGTATCTCTATGTGCACTCATGTATTTTGCTTACAAGGGTGTAAATGTTCTGATTCTTGCCCCTGTCTGCGCACTAGTCGCAGTCTTGTTTCAAACAGATTTGATGAACCATGCCTCACAAGGAATTCTTCTCACTCAATATACACAAGTCTTCATGGGTGCTCTTTCAAAATATATCTTTCAATATTTCCCTGTTTTTCTTCTGGGCGCCATCTTCGGAAAGCTCATGAATGATTCTCGTGCTGCTGAAGTTATTGGAAATGGCATCTCAAAACTTTTGGGACCACACCATGCCATACTTGCGACTGTACTTGCCTGCGGTATCCTAACCTATGGTGGTGTCTCGCTATTCGTAGTTGCTTTTTGCGTGCTACCCATAAGTGAAGCACTTTTTGCTCGCGCCGGTATTCACCGTAAATATATTCCAGGCTCAATTGCCCTTGGTTCATTTACTTTTACCATGACCGCCTTACCGGGCACGCCGTCCGTTCAAAACGCCATCCCCATGCCATTTTTTGGAACCACAAGTTTCGCCGCTCCAATACTAGGGATCATTGCCGGTCTGGTTATGTTTGGGGTTGGAATGATGTGGATGAAATACAATTCTAAAAAAACAACTGTGAATCAAATGGATGTGAAAGCGACTGAACTCGAAGGCTTAACCCCGTCACTCTTCATGGCCATGAGTCCGCTCTTAGTTGTGGTCATAACTAACTTTTTATTCTCAGAAATTATAATCCCTAAGTGGGATCCGTTTTTTCTGGTCGATAACTTTCACGTGGCCCCGGGCTCAGTTAAGGGACTTTGGTCCATCATCATATCACTTGCTGCTGCGGTTATTTATGTTTTGGTTTTCTTTCGAAAATATTCCAAAGGCTTTGTTAAAAGTATTAATGAAGGGACCATGTCCTCACTTCTTCCAATATTTAACACGGCATCTGAAGTTGGTTATGGAGCGGTGATTGCGGGCCTTGCCTCTTTTGTTGTTTTAAGAGACCTGATTCTCAATATCTCGCCTAATAACCCACTCATCTCTGAAGCAGTGGCGGTAAATTTACTGGCCGGGATTACAGGTTCTGCTTCAGGCGGAATGAGTATTGCTCTTCAGGTGCTGGGACAAAGATATTTGGAAATGGCCAATCAACTCAATATTTCTCCGGAACTTCTGCACCGAGTGGCGACACTCAGCTCTGGAGGATTTGATACACTTCCACATAACGGTGCTGTGATTAGTCTACTTACGATTTGCGGTATGACCCATAAGGATTCTTATAAAGATATCTTCATGGTTGCTGTGGCAATTCCGGTACTGGCGACAATTGTTGTGATTGCACTTGGATCGATGTTTGGTAGTTTTTAAACTACTGACCCATTCCCCATCCACCCGACATAGAGAATGCTTCTCCAGTAATAGTGGACGCCGCATCTGAAATTAAATAATTTACCATTCCAGCAACCTGGTCAGTAGTTGTAAATTTCTTGATACAAGCTGGCTTAAGCATGATTTCCGTCGCGACTTCATCTTCACTTATATTATTTAGTTCGGCTTGTTTGGTCATTTGCAGACGCATGAGTTGAGTATCAACAAATCCAGGACAAATAGAATTTACAGTAATGTGATGTTCACCAAGTTCCAGGGCCATAACTTTAGAAAGGCCAAGAACACCATGTTTAGCAGCGACATAAGCTGCCTTAAATGGGCTTGCGACTTTACCGTGAATGCTTGAAACGTTAATAATTCTTCCGCCACCATTTTTTTTCATTCCAGGAATAACAAGCTTGGAGCAAAGAAAAGTTCCAGTAAGAAGGATACTGATTAGCTGGTTCCACTTCTCTAGCGGAAATTCATCCACCGGGGATATAAACTGAATACCGCAGTTATTGATAAGAATCGTTGGTACGCCAAAGTTCTCAGTGGTTTCATGGAGCGCCTTTTGAATAGCAGCTTCATTGGTCACATCACATTGAACAAAAGGAATATTTTCTTTAGGAGGATGAATATCCCAAGAAACAGCAGTAAAGCCTTGAGCCGCGAGATTTTTAATAATCGCAAGGCCTATGCCACCAGATCCACCAGTAATGACTGCTACTTTCATTTAAAACTCCGCGTTCTTTGGAGTTCTTGGAAATGGAATCACGTCACGAATATTTGTCATACCAGAAATATACATTACAGCTCTTTCAAAACCTAATCCAAAACCAGCATGAGGAACTGATCCGTATTTACGAAGATCAAGGTACCACCAGTAATTAGTTGCATCCATTTTAAGATCACTCATGCGCTTAATGAGTTTGTCGTAATTATCTTCACGCTGAGATCCACCAATTAACTCGCCCACACCAGGAACTAATACGTCCATGGCACGCACTGTTTTACCGTCTTCATTTAGTTTCATATAAAAAGATTTAATCTCTTTAGGGTAGTCAGTCACGATAGTTGGACGCTTGAAATATTGTTCCGCTAAAAAGCGCTCATGCTCGGTTTGAAGATCAATTCCCCAAGATACCGGGTACTCAAACTTGTGAGTTTTAGAAACTTCTTGAAGGATTTCAACTGCGCTAGTGTAGCTTACAGTTTCAAAAGGAGAATTTAATACGTGCTCAAGTGTTTTTAAATTCTCAGGAGCGTAGCGAGCGGCCAAGAATTCTAGTTCTTCTCCACATTGCTCCATAGCTCGCTTAATTAAATGTTTAACATAATTTGTCGCAAGTTTAGCGTTATCTTCCAAAGTGGAAAAAGAAGCTTCCGGTTCAACCATCCAGAATTCTGAAAGATGTCGTGCCGTGTTTGAATTCTCTGAACGAAATGTTGGGCCAAAAGTATAAACTCTCCCTAGGCCACCAACCGCAAAGGTCTCAGCTTCAAGTTGTCCAGAAACTGAAAGGAAGGTTTCACGGCCAAAATAATCTTTTGTGAAATCAATTCCGCCTTTGTCATTCTTAGGCAGTTTATCAAGTGGCAAGGTAGAGATTCGGAACATTTCACCAGCGCCTTCAGCATCTGATGCCGTTATGATTGGCGTATGAAGATAAATAAAACTTTCATTGGTGAAAAACTCATGAGTTGCCTGAGCAAGCACATGGCGCAGACGAAAAACCGCAGAAAAAGTATTCGTTCGGGAACGAAGGTGAGCAATTTCTCGTAAGTACTCTAAAGATGTTTCTTTCTTTTGAAGTGGGTAATCTTCAGAGTTAAGACAAAATGTATGAACACGCTTTGCCTGCATTTCTACCGGCTGTTTACCTTGAGAAGCAACAAGTAAGCCTTCTACTTCAACCGATGAACCTAAAGTTAATTTAATAACTTCTTCGTAATTAGAGAGAGTGCCATCAACAATAATTTGAAGGTCTTTCTGAGTCGTTCCATCATTAAGAACTAAAAATGAGAATTTCTTTGATTGGCGAAATGACTTAACCCAACCCTTAACGATAATAGTCTGATCAACAGGCTTATTTTCATAAACTTTTTTGATTAAAAGATATTCGCTCATTATACTTCTCCGAGGATATGATTTTTAACTTCTTGAGTTTCGTGCCACTTAAGGCGAGGCCCGAACTGAGAAACGACTCTACTTGCAGCAAGAGAAGCAAGCTTTCCTGCAGCTGCGTGAGAATGTTTATGTGTAAGGGCGAAAAGAAATGCTCCCGCGTACATATCACCTGCGCCATTTGTATCAACGGCTTTTACAGGATAAGGCTCAATATCAATGAAAGTTGTTCCATCCCAAATCGTTGCACCATTCTCGCCCAGAGTTATGACAAAAGTTTTTGCCACTTTCTTCAGTGCTTCACGCGCTTCAACCACATCATTGGTATTGGTGTAATGAATCGCTTCGGATTCGTTACAAAAAAGAAGATCTACACCTTTGGGACCGATCATTTCCTCAAGCCCAGGTTTAAAAAATTTCACCATGTTTACATCTGAAAAAGTAATTGCCGTTTTCACTCCGGCCAGCTCCGCAATTTCTCTCGCTTTAATTGCCGCTTCTTTTCCCGACGGAGAAGCAACAAGGTAGCCTTCCATGTACATATACTTAGAATTTTTGATTGCCTCAGCATCCACTTCATCTTTACCAATTGAAGCGGTAATCCCAAGGAAAGTATTCATTGTTCTTTCAGCATCTGCAGAAACCATAACCAGACACTTACCTGTTGTGCCCGAATGACGTTTCTGATTTTTTAAATTTGAATCCACACCATTATCTTGTAGATCCTGAAAGTAAAAATTTCCAATGGGGTCAGATGCTACTTTACAAGAATAAAAGCCTTTCGCTCCGAACTGAGCAACCGCAATGATAGTATTGGCGGCCGATCCACCACACTGCTGATTTTTTGGTGTTCCACCAAGAGCATCCAGAAGTTCATTCTGTCGATCTTCATCAACTAAAGTCATAAGACCTTTGTCGATATTATATTTTGCTAGGAATTGATCGTTAACTTCATACTCCATATCAACTAAAGCATTTCCAATGGCGTAGACGTCATATTTTGTGGTCATGATTGCTCCTGAATGAAAGAATAGATACTTTAAGGGATTTAACTCGAAAAATACACATCATATCTTGTGGCCTTTCCCTCTATCTTGATTTGGGGCCCCGATCCGAGCTCAACCGATAAACGTGGGCGTTTTACGACAAATCTTTTGGGATTAAGACTGCGTATAAGTGAAAATACCGATAAGGCATCCTGATCGTGACCTATGAATGATCGAAATATACGCATCTCTTTTTTAGGTAGAGCTTTCTCATTAGCATCCTCAAACATGGGATCAAAAAATATGACATCTGGTGCAGGATGCTCAGTAAGAAATGTCGCTGCATCTAGCGGTAAAAAGGTCAGACGACTCAAAGCGGAATGATGAGCATTCGCAAGAGAGCTTTTTATGAGAAATGAAATAATCGGATGTCGCTCGAGAGTGATGACTTCACATCCAAAACTCAAAAATAAAAGTGTATCGCCCAGTAATCCCCCCGTGAGATCGAGAATCTTGGGTCTAATTCCGCTCTTGACTCCCACGGCCCGGGCAAGAAGTTCTTTGACTATAGATGCGCGTTTAAAAAACTCTTCATGTCTCTCAAGCTCCTGATCAACACTAATACCAATCGGTCTTTCTTTTAAATCATCGGAATGAAGCCAGTACTGCCCATTTTTCCATTCCAAGGTGGGATGGAGATCCTGACTATTACAATATTTATTGAGCTGTTGGAATTCTGACGTATCCTCCGTGAGACTTCCTCCAATAACTTTTAAGTTCATGAGGTATCTTAGAAAAATGTTCAAATAAAGTCGACCTTGACCACATGCGTTTTCTCGTCTTATTTCTTAACATTTCTCTTACACAGGTCTAACATGCTTTGACATACATTTAAGTCGCTACCGATAAGGAATATCTATGAAGAGTTCGCACGCTCCCCTGAATTACCATCCAGAAAAATTAACCAGAGAACTTAAGCCATTTTATATTGGTGCTGATGATAAAGACATCCAGGAAATGCTTCATGAAGTGGGACTTAAAAAGCTAGATGATCTTTATTCTCACATTGGTGATGACGTAAAGATGACTTCTGTCCCAATGAATAAACACATGAGCTACGAAGAGCTAATTGCTCACGTGAATGATGTAGCTCGCAAAAACAAAATTAAACTTTCATTTTTGGGAGATGGACTTCCACAGTATAAAGTCACTGATGTTGTTGGACCAATTTGTGGTCTACGTGGTCTAACGACCGCCTATACACCTTATCAACCTGAAAGATCTCAAGGGACACTTCAAACACTTTGGATTTATCAATCATTAATTTCACAGCTTACTGGTTTTGAGGCCATCAATGCTTCACTTTATGAGCGCTCAACGTGTTTATTTGAAGCGATGAACTGTGCACTTCGTTTGGTAAAAGATTCTACTACTGTAATCGTAGCGGCAACCATTTACCCAGGCGATTTCGAAGTTATAGAAACCTACGCTCGTGAAACAAATTTAAAATTATTAAAAGCTCCGGTTAATCCACAGACTGGTCGCCTCGACATGGAAGCACTTAAGCGAATTCTTAATACCACTCCGCAAATTGCTGGAGTCGCATTTCCTCAGACTAATAATCTTGGAAATATCGAGCCAGTAGATGAAATTGTAGACCTCTGCTCAAGTCATAATATTAAATCGATTGCGATTATTGACCCCATGTTACTTGGCCCTTCTGGGCTAAAACCCCCTTCGACATTCGGAAACAAAAAACAGGGCGCTGACATGTTCGTGGCAGAAGGCCAACATCTTGCCATCGGTCCAAATTTTGGTGGCCCAGGCCTAGGAATTTTCGGTATCCGCTATAATGAGCAGGATAAAATATCTATCCGCTCAACAGCTGGCCGCTATATTGGAAAAACAACTGACCTTAAAGGACGTGAGTGTAAAGCACTCATCCTATCCACTCGTGAGCAACATATCCGCCGCGAAAAAGCGACTTCAAATATTTGTTCAAATCAATCGTTTATTGCAACTCTCGCTGGGGCTTCCATGCTTGCACGAGGCGATGAAGGTTTTGAGGCTTCTTTGCAAACAGCAAGATCCCTTGCTGTTAAAGCCGCTGAACTACTTACGCAATTTGAAGGAGTAGATCTTCGTTTTCGTGCGACTTCATTTTACAACGAATTCACTCTCAAGCTTCCAGTGGATACTCAAAGCTTCATTCATAAAGCCTCTGCTCAAGGGATTCAAGTCGGTGTGGATGTTTCGAATCGATTTCCAGAGCTCCAAGGAGAAAACTTACTCCTTATGAGCTTTACCGATATTCACTCAGAAAAAGATTTAGACACTTTAGTTAACTTTTTTGAGACTCAGTTTAAAAAAGACAAGCAAGGTTTTGCCGTTCCTAAAATCCAGTCGGTACTTCTTCGAGATGTTGCACCTGGTATTCCTAAGATATCAAATAAAGACCTTCTTCATTACTACGAAAAACTGGCAAAACAAAACCTTTCACCTGATGATGGGATTTACCCACTTGGTTCATGTACCATGAAGTACAATCCTTACATTAATGACTACGCAGCTTCGCTTGAAGGATTTACAGATATTCACCCACAAGCTCCCCTTGAAGATATTCAGGGCTCGCTTGAAATTCTTTATGAAATTCAAGAAATGTTTAAGGCCATCACTGGTCTTCCTGGAATTACAACTCAACCAGTTGCCGGTGCCCAAGGAGAATTAGTCGGTATAAAAATGTTTCAGGCCTATCACCGTGACAATGGTGAAGCTGACATAAGAAATGTCATTATTATCCCTCGTTCTGCGCACGGAACAAACCCTGCAACAGCAACGATGGCCGGCTACCAATCTAAAATAATTGACGGCAAAGTTTACGGCATCTATACAGTCGAAGCTCAGCCAAATGGAGAAATGAATTTTCTTCAGATTAAAGAGTTTCTCAAAACCGATGGTCATCGAGTTGCTGGTGTCATGGTAACAAATCCCAATACGGCCGGTATTTTTGAAACCAACTTCAAAGAAATGAGTAGTCTCATTCACGCCGCGGGTGGATTAGTTTATATGGACGGCGCAAATATGAACGCCATCGCAGGCATCATTGATCTCAACAAGCTTGGAGTTGATGCTGTTCACAACAACCTTCATAAAACGTGGACTATTCCTCACGGTGGTGGCGGTCCTGGAGATGCTATCGTAGCGGTTTCTTCCCGATTGATTGACTACTTACCTGGAATCCAAGTCGTCAAAAAGAATGATCAATTTGAAATTGTTAGACCCAGCAAATCAGTTGGATCTTTTCACCGCCACTTTGGTAATTTTGCTCACAAAGTACGTGCCTATACTTACATCAAAGCTCTTGGGGCCGATGGTGTAAGAAAGATGAGTCAGATGGCGGTTCTATCATCACGTTATCTTCAAACAAAACTTCAACGTGATTATCCACTTCTTCCTGAAGGCTCAGCTGCGACTCCAAGGATGCATGAATTTATTTTAACTTTTGCGCCTGAGACATTTAAAAAGATTGAAGCCTCCGGGACCCCTAAAACAAATACTGTCTCTCGAATTGGTAAACTCTTTCTAGATTTTGGTTTTCATGCACCTACAGTTGCATTTCCTGAACAATTCGGTCTCATGCTTGAGCCAACAGAAACATATGGCAAAAAAGAATTAGATCAATTTGCAAATGTTGTGACATCTATTCTTGGCCTTGTGAATGAGCACCCTGAGGTACTTAAAACTGTTCCACATTTTACACCAATTGACCGTGTGGATGAGTTGGCCGCAAACAAAAACCCAGTACTCTCTGAAGTGATCACTAAAAACTTACCAGAGATCATCAAGGACAGAATCGATGCTGAGAAGCTTCGAAACTTGGCCCCTTCAGATCTCTGTGCAATGATTGTGAATGCTCATCAGAATGTTTAATTAATGGGATAACGATTGCCCTTGATTGTAGTCTTTGGGAATGGTCTCAGTTAGAAAGATATTAGGTTTTGGCAACTCAACCCTAAACGTTGTGTGACTAGCTTCCTGAATGTAGGTCAGGGAGCCACCATGCTTTTCAAGTATGCCCTTCGCCATGGCAAGTCCTAGACCTGTTCCCTTACCAACTTTTTTAGTTGTATAAAACGGTTCCATTATTCGACTCGCAGTTTCTTCAGGAATACCAGTTCCAGAATCTGTTATGAATACTTGAACAGTATTTTCAGTTTCTTTAACGCTTAATTCAATCCATTTCTCTGGAAGAAACTCAATGGCATCAAATGCATTATTAAAAAGATTCAAAAAGACCTGCTCTAATTGAATCTTATGCCCTCGAAGGGCAACGTTCTGTGAACCATAAAATCGAAGGTTGATTCCGTGATTCGTCATCCTTTGACCACAAAATGCAAGCACATCATCGAATAGATTCTTAACCGTAAATTCTTCGTTCTCTACCCGTTCATCTTGATGCACGAAGTTCCGAACTCCTTGAACAGTCTTATTAATCCTCTCAGATGAATAAAGAATTAATTCCAATCCATCTGATACTTCCTGGATTCGGCTTGGGTCGCGAAGTATACGCAGAAGCTGTGTTGTTTTCGCCTGAATAACGGTTAAAGGATTATTTATCTCATGAGCTATGCCGGCCGACATCATTCCTAGTTCTGAGTATTTTGACTGACCAAAAAAGTGTTCATTTCTTTCTTTCAAAAGAGATTCAAGTTGTTTCTCATGGTGATCTTTTATGACTTCCATAAAAAAAGAAACAGTGGAAGCTGACAACCCAATTGCAACCAGCAAATCTCCCGCAAGAACAAAAACAAACCAGTCTGTCACTCTCCATAGCGGATAGAGACATCTAACGGCAAACAAAAGCCCCAAGAAAACAAAAGAAACATTTCTCAAAACTGAAAATTGTTTCTTTTCAATATTTTTATAAACTTCAACAAACAGTAGTGCACCAACCACACCCACACTTAGACAAAAAGGCGCCGTATAAAGAATAAAAGGGTAATTGGACATCGACAGCAGTACAGATAAAAAACCACCTACTGCAAGTACAATTGGAATGGTCCGATTAAAGAGTACAGCTCCAGACATGTCCTCCATTATCTGTATGACTGATTTAATGGGCCAAATCCATCCCAGAAGACTTAATGCCACAATAGACTCATTTTTGGAATCGAAGATGTAAGAGATGATGGCCATTGAAACTAATGACATCCAAAACTCCGCGAGGTGAAAAAACTCTTTAGACTTCAAATTACGGGATATCACATGTGACACCCCCGCCATTAGGAATGAGATAAAAAACGAAAGGAAAAAAAGAATTTGGATAGTGTTCTTCATAGAATCTATTTTAGATGTAAGAATTATCAAATATGACCTCAATTTGTACTAAAGAGTGACATCCTTAAACGCTTTGATACTCATAAGCTACTAGATAGTGGTCGTAAAAACCTCAAAGGTTTTCTGACAAAATTCGTATCAATTGAAAAAAAATGACAATACAAAAGAAAGGAAATTGGTTCCATAATTTTCTGCTGAAAATTTTTTAAAATAGGCTTCAGCTTTTTTTCGAGTCGGTTGTATTTTACTGGATGCTATTCATGAACTTTTTTTGGCCCAAGTCATGTTATCCAATGAATAGCGCCCTGGACCGGAGACTAGAAACACAAAGGACAGAACGAAATAGACGAGTGCCAACTCATAAGACGGAGTTCCCTTACTCACAAAAGGCAAACCACTTTTGATTAAAAATAATACTGCTACCGCCATTGTTCCAAAGATGCCCAAGGCTGCAATTGGAGTGGCAAGGCCTACAATCAGGGCCAACCCACCGCCAAACTCGGCCAGGGCCGCCAGTCCCTGAAAAATTCCTGGGACTGGGGCTTCTGGTCCCATCCATGAAAAAGGGCTCTCGATTTTCGGCATGCCGTGAAGGACGAACGCTACCCCCATAAGGAGTCTTAGCAACAGCAGCGCTAGCGAAACATTAGTGTTTTCTGAAATAGAAGCATAATTTGAGATTAATTTTTTCATTATTTACCTTTTGTTATTCAAACATTAATGAGCGCATGGAAAGTGTTCCAAGCTGCATTCCCTCGTATAAAAACTGCACTTTCTCGCTTTCACTGGAAGCTCCGTAAGCGTACAACAGTGGTAGATAGTGCTCGAGTGTCGGATGGGCCATACTCCACAGTGTTTTATTTTTTGTTTCTTTTCCAAGTAGAAAATCATTGTTCCGGTTTATGATTGCGCTCTTCACCAACTGATCAAACTCCACTGCCCAGTCTACTGGTTTAGCAGATTCATCCCAAACGACTTTTCGCAGATTGTGGGTAATGTTCCCACTCCCTAAAATCAAGACCCCTTCGTCACGCAGAGGAGCAAGTTCTTTCGCTAGCTTCATGTGTTCTTCAAAAGTCATATTTTGATTAAGACTCAACTGAAGAACCGGGATGTCAGCATTCGGATACATATATTTTAAGACACTCCATGTGCCATGATCCAGGCCCCATGTGGCATCAGCTTGAACTTCATAGGGTCTGGCTACATCAATCACCCGGTCCGCAACTTTGAGCGAGCCTAAAGCAGGGTATTGAATTTGGTAAAGTGCTTGTGGGAATCCACCAAAGTCATGAATGGTTTTAGGTTTTTCGACTTTGAGAACTTTCGTTCCTCTAGTTTCCCAATGAGCAGAGATTGCTAGAATCGCAGCTGGTTTAGGAAATTTCGTAGAAAAAGCAACAAGGGAATCTGTGAAACTATTTTTTTCTACAGCATTCATAGGTGAACCATGGCCAACAAAAACTGTTGGCATTCTAACTGATTTAGCTTCTGCATTTTTCAATAGAAAAGTGCTCACGATTCCTCCTATCACACCACTTAAAAATATTCTTCGTTCCACAGTAAGTCCTTTAGACCTGTTTTACAAATTGGACATCCACTTCAATTTTGACATCGTCACCTACACGTAGTCCACCAGCTTCCAATTTGGGATTTACCTCAAGTCGCTATGCTAAAATTGCTATCTTTATCAAAGTCTAGCTAATTAGCGCGCATTCTTCCCGAATGGAGATCTGCCCTGTCCCCAATTCATTTCGTCTATCCGGCGCAAAGATTCGTAATGCCCAAGCTCAGCTCATTCATTGAGCACGCCAGTAGTGCTGTAAAACAGAGTTTAGAGAATTTTGAAATCTGATGATAGGTATATCCACTTACTATTGAGCATGAGATTTTTTCTACTCACAATTTTTTATCATGGACTTATTCATTATGATTGTTTAGCATGCCATACACCTGAATGACCTCTCAAACGCTAGGAAGAATCATTGAAACCTATTGTAATTATTGGACTTTTTTTTACATCTTTTGTATTTGCTGAAGAGCAACTTGAAACCATCAAAGTTACATCTGAAAAGCAAACGATCTCAGAATTCTGGGAAGAGAATCAGGCTTCCTCAATTTTTTCTGGTAAAAAAAATACCGTAACTTCATTAAAAGAAATTCCCCAATTACCAACCAACAACTATAGGCAGGCAACTTCCCAGACCCCAGGTCTTTTAATTTCTGAAATACCCAATGAAGCTTTGGCGGCCATAACTTTTAGAGGTCTGGGAGACCCCCACGAATCCTTCAACGTGCTTTTACTTCAAGATGGGTTACCAGTCCCCGCTGATATGTATGGATATCCCGCACATTATTTTTCTCCTGCATTACCGATGATGGAAAAAGTTCAATTCACTCGAGGAGGAGCTTCTCTGCTTTATGGGCCTCAGCCTGGTGGAGTTTTAAACTATATGTCTAACCCACTAAAAAAGAATCAGCCCTCTACCGGAAAAGTGGGGATTACTTTAGGCTCTTACAATCTACTGACAACTAACAATGCTGTATTTGGATCCAAGGGTGATTCAAGTTATGCGTTGGAATATTACCGCCGACAAGGTGATGGACCTCAACAAGTTAATTCCGATTTTGCTGCTGATTATCTTCAGGCCCGACAGCATTTTTTTAAAGACGATAATGTCTATAAAGTATCCTTTAATGGCTACAATTCTGACCATGGAAGTCCTGGGGGCTTTTCAAAAACTGGGGAACCAGGAAGTAATCAGTACGGTGACGATCAAGATGAAGCTACAAAAAGACACGATCGTTTGAAAGTTTCCCGGGCGCAATTGGCCGGAGGTTTAGAAAAACGTATTGATGATAAATCTACACTCCAAGTTAATTTATGGGCAACGGCCTACCGAAGATATTCCAAGTCCCAAAACCAAGGGGGTGGCTCAACTTTTGGTCGATTCCCAACAGGTACCACCAACAATATCGTCACCCAACAATACTATGGCTATAACGGCGAAGCTCGGTATCTTAAAAATTATTCGGAACATACATTTTCGGCAGGATATCTTTCCTACAATTTACTCTCTCCCTATACTTCTGAAACTGGAACCAAACCTGACTCCAATCACGGTGACGTCACTCGTCGTCTTGATCGCACAACTCATGTAAATTCTTTTTTTGCTGAAAACCGTTTTGCTTTCGGTGATTTTATGATTACCCCCGGAGCGCGTCTGGAAAATATCCGACAAACAATTGATGAAAGAAAAAACACCGTCAATAACGGAAACCGGGAAGAAGATGCAACCACCAATGTTCCACTGTTTGGTCTGGGTATGACATATTATTTAAATGATGAATCCCAAATTTATTCGAATATTTCTGAGTCTTATAAACCTGTCACGTATCAGGAGTCTGTCCCACTGACTAATACTTCCACAACAATATCTGAAGATATTGCTCCTTCAAAAATCCTGACTTATGAAATTGGCTACCGAGCAAAGACGGAAAAAATAATAGTCGATGCTTCCATATTCTACATTCGATATGAGAATAAATTTGGTGCCGTTGGGGACTCATACCAAAACACAGGCGCCGGAACGAATAAAGGTTTTGATCTCGCAACGGAGCTTAAACTTTCGGAATTCAGTTCCAAACTAAAAACCAAGGGCGAATTTAATCTTTACGGAAATATCGAAGTACTGGATGCCCGCTTCACAAAAAGTTCCCCAAGCGCTGCTGTAGACTTACAAGATAAAACTCCCCAATATGCACCAAAAACTATTACACGCACTGGACTGATTTATAAAAAAGAAGATCGCCTGAAAGCGGCCTTAATGGGTGTGATGGTGAGTCGTCACTATGGTGACGACGCGAACACTGATAACTTCGAGATTCCACCATATATGATCTGGGATCTGACCGCCGAATGGAATGTTACTAAAAACTGGATTGCTTCGGCAGGAATTAATAACTTACTAGATAAACAATATTATTCCCGGGTACGCGGTGAAGGGATTATTTGGGCGCTAGGAAGAAATATATATCTGGGTGCTAGTTATCAATTTTAGTTAAATCGATACTGAGTATAGCTGAAACGATGCGCTTCTTTCCCAAAAAACATTCCTTTTATGAGTCAAAACCTTGAATTTTCTGCAATTTGCATTTTCATATTTAGGAATATATTACAAGCTTTGTATCAATCACTCGTCTCCTATAGTAAAAACCTAAGCAATCATAATAAAGGCACCATATGAGAAAAAAAATTGTGTTTTGTTTATTCCTTTTGCAGTTTACCCTTTCTGTAGCATACGCAGACGCTGAACTTATCAAAATTTTTAAAGATTCTTACGCTGCCAATTACGTGGAAGGGCGGTGTGGCGACAATATCACAGGACTTGTTACCCGCGCCAATGCCCAAGGGCTCAATCTTAACCAAGCTAATATTGTGATTATTGAAAACAAGGGTTTTAGCATGATGGGCATGATTAATGTGGAATATGCCAGAGGAAGTAGACGAGATGGGAAACCGGGGCCTACGAATTGGTTCCATCATGTGATTCTTGAAAAAGACGGACTCATTTACGATTATGACTACGGAAGTACGCCACAGGTTGTAAGCGTAAAAAGTTATTTCGAAAAGATGTTTTTATCCGATAAGAAGGGAGAAGGTGCTTCAATCGATTACATAAATCCTGAAGATAAGTTGACGGATTATGAAGTTGAAATCACTAACAGCACTGACATGCTAAATGCTCGTAGAGATCGTGTGGCAACTCCGGATGGCAAGAAAATGCGACTTCGCCAGTATCTCGGCCTCTAGGCTTGATCGCAGGTGGCGCATTTAAAGATTATAACTTTCAATCTAGTCCCCACGATTTGTGATTTCTAATGGATGGCAGCAATCGGTTTTTAACTCTGTAAAAAGATCCCTAACCATATTTCGGAAAAAGAATTACCCACATCATTAAGACAAATAAGAACGATGCGTTTTTGTGCGAAGGACATTAATTTATGGGCCTGGTTCCAAAATGGACAATCTTCATTTTGCCTTTTTGGAACGTGCTTTATATTGGTCAAGAACAACAAACCATCTGAAGACGGGAGAAGACGATATGAAAATATTAGGAACATTACTTTTAACTCTTACGATTTTAGCTTCAAATGTGGCCTTGGCCTATCACCATATCGGACGCACTTGTGTTGCCGCTGCAACTGCAGCAGGACAGATGCCACTTTCATATATCGCTGCAGAAGAAGTTATTGATGAAGATACTGGTTTAACAAGCGCTCTACTCGTTTCTACTACATACTCAGAATTGAAGTTTTGTAAGGCGGGTCTTAAAGGTAAAATGAATACTCCAGTCCGGCCTCTGCATATGAATGATGTTTCAGAAAGTTCTAAGTGTTACAAAAACGTCAAAATGAATTTGATGGCCTAGAGGCATGTCAGGGTTGGCTTTAATAACCCTACAAGAAGTACTTGGGTAGAATCTAGATCCTACCCATGTACCTTTATTACCTTTTATTCACAGTGCTCACTTGAAATGAGTTTAAGAGCTTCTCTATTCAAAACATTGCCGATTTCAGACAGCATCGTAGTTGATTTGACTGCAAGTCCTAAAAGACGATCTGATGGGCCACCGTAAGACTCGGCAGCTCCGCCTCTGCCAAAATGAATCCCAAGAACTTCTCCTTTCGCATTAAGTAATGGACTTCCAGAATTTCCAGAGAAAGCCCGATTAAAATGTCCCCAGTTTGCACCTTGCTCACTCACTCCTTGGTAAGTGGCCGCTTGAATGCCAAGGCCCTGAGCGTTTCCAACGATTAAAGTAAAATCCGTCTTCTTAGGCTTAGCTGTGGCAAATTCCAAAGGCTTAACTTCTTCGCCAACTTCCTTACCGTTGTTCATTTTATCAAGTTTAATTAAGCAGAAGTCATGCGTTTTACTGCAATGAAGAACTTCTTTGCAGGGAACAAATTCTTTGACGTGATTTAGATCAATACCAAACTTACGGCATTCTTTATCGTTTGCCAGCACGTGTTTATTTGTGAGGACGAGGTTCTGTCCAATAAGAAAAGCTGTTCCTTGAGAGGTTCCTGTTCCAGTTGTTGCAACGAAGACGGAATTTGAAACTTTCTTCTCAAGAGCAAATTGTGCCTCTGGGATCTCAAAACTAAGAGTTGGTTTTCCATACGGCTCTAATTGGATATAGTTTGAAGAGTGTCCCGGAACTTGGTTATTAATTCGGCTATGTACTATAACCGTTTTTTTCTCTTTATTTGATGTCGCGTATTCAAAAACTTGGTGTTGATGGGCATTCACTAGGCCTTGGGCAAAAGCCGATGAAAAGCTAAATAGAATAACAAGAACTGTAAAAAATTTCACAAAGACCCCCATTAATGTCCAACTTTTATACAAAAAAAGCTGATTTTAAGTCGTTTGAACTTAATAGAGCAAATGCGGGGCCAAAGTTGAGGGTTAACGTCTTTCTTCCTGGCCTATAAGAACGATCAAAACCAAAAAATGAGATGGCACGGCCTATTTCACGCTACAATCGATATATAACGAGAATAGATGATCGCCGCTAATCAACCAATTTGTGAAAGAGAGAGAAGTGGCAGGATTCGGAATTTATCAAAGAGATCATCAACGAATTTGAGTTCAGAAAAAAAATGGGAAATTATCGATTTCTTAGAGCTGATTTTAAATCGAAGGCCCTAATTAATAAAATCTACTTTTAGTAATAATCTTTTTTCACCCACCCCAAGCGGAGGTGACCTATGAACTGCACCCCCAAGACTATTATCAGGCCAGTTATCACCTTTCAAAATTAATACATCTAATTGGTGGGCCTGATGAACCTGAAGTGGATCTAGTATTATATCCCCATTAAAACCGTCGCCTAAATGATGTCTGCCCACATTTGAATTTGGCAACCAAAGCGTTCCCTGCCCAACATAAGTGCAAAGAAGTCTTAGCTTATTTTTATCAGCATGAAAAAATCTACACATATCAGTTTCGACAACTGAAAAAGATAAAAGAACTTCCGTCGCATGTGTTGCAAGGATAAAATCTTCCACGATGCTTCTAATATCATTTGCAATCCAGCTATTTAAGTCCGGACTCCGAGTCCTCCATATTTTTATCTCCTTTAGTAAATCTGATTCGAACTTGTCTAAGTCCTCTATCCCTAAAGTTGCTTCAAGAGGTATAACTTTCCCCCACTTCAATTCTGATGACCAATTATTCAAAAAAGTATTTAATCCTCTTTCCCATAAAACAAAATTATGATTTTCAAAAAGAATTGAAGAAAGTATTTTTTCGGTTTTACCCATGACCATACCTTCAGGAAAAACTATCTGAGGACTCACTCGTGAACCTCGAGTGGAACTTCTGGCGACTTGATTCGCTCATTCCAGTCTCCAAAAGGATCAGGGATCGCCATTATGGTCTTAAGGTTTGTCTCAAGCTCATCATCACTCATAAGACATCTATTTAAATCATCTTTGATTTTTGATAAAGAATCTTTAGCACCAATAAAAACCATCCTTTGATGACGGTCCCCCCAGAGTGGATGCCAAGTATTTTCTATATCTTTAAGTTCCAAGGGATCTTTGGGCCATAATTTCACATCAGATGCAGTTAGCCACATTCCAACGGGATCCACGATTCTTTCCGTTCCAGCAATCGCAAGCTCTCCAATGAAATTGGGCTGGCTAACGATCCAGAAGATTCCTTTCGCTCTGTACAGGCCTTGATATTCTGTTGTTAGAAAATTCCACAGACGAGCATGATGAAAAGGACGTTTATCCTCTAAGACGAAACTAGAAATCCCATATTCATCTTTCTCGGAAATTTCTTCTCCCCTGAGCACTGCTTGCCAACCAGGAGCATCTTCAGCCTTTTCGAAATCAAAAAGTTTTGTATCAAGAACTTTTTCAAGATCAACATTCCCTTTGTGAGAATGTTCGATTTTAGCTGAAGTATTTAAATACTTTAAGATTCCTTCCAGTTTAAGCAAATCCTCTCCTGAAATGAGGTCTATTTTATTTATAACTATAACATCTGCGAACTCTACTTGTTGTGTAAGTAAGCTAACAATAGATCGATGATCCTCTTCTCCGAGTTCTAATTTCCTATCTTTTAATGATTGGCCCGAGACCCAATCACGTAAAAAAGCCTTAGCATCAACGAGTGTAACCATCGTGTCGAGACGAGCATATTTTGATAAAGACTCCCCATCTTCATCTTCAAATGTGAATGTCTCTGCAATGGGCATTGGCTCTGAAATACCTGTAGACTCAATGACCAAATAATCATATTTATTTTCACTGGCCAATCGTTTTACTTCAACTAATAGATCCTCTCGAAGCGTACAACAAATACATCCATTGCTCATTTCAACAAGCTTTTCTTCAGTTCGAGACAGGGTCACTCCATTTTTCTGCGCAAGTTCGCCATCTAAATTAATTTCAGACATGTCATTTACAATCAAGGCTACTTTCTTATTTTGACGATTTAAGAGAATATGATTTAGAAGAGTCGTTTTTCCTGCACCAAGAAATCCAGACAGAACAGTAACTGGCAGTCTTTTATCCACTTTCATAAGTATCCCCCATATTTAATGAGATATTTATGCCACAGAACATAAATAATTGCAAGTAAGTTGCAGTTACGCCTACTCAGGATTAATCCTTTTTGTTAGAATCAACTTTATGAAAATTAAATGCTGCGACTCTTCATTAGATGAAAATAAAGCGAAAGACTTACTTTCCAACAGTGGCCTCAATAGAACCAAAATGAAGGTAACCATCCTGCTTGAACTTTCAAATGCAAATACTCCACTTTCCGTAGCGGACATTTACCAGGAACTTGGAGATGAGAGCTGTGACAAGTCGACAGTATTTAGAACGATCAATCAGTTCAAAGAAAAGGGTCTTGTCAGGGAAATTAACCTTGGCGAAGATTTTAATCGATACGAACTCATTAACCCCGATCACGAGCACTCTCATCATCATCATCATGTTCGATGTCGTGAATGTGGAGACATAAAACTTATTGAAAAATGTGATCTATCACCCTTTGAAAAAATGATTTCAAAGCTTGGTTATAAAAATATGGAACATTATCTGGAATTTACGGGAATCTGTTCAAAGTGTGCTTAGGGAGGAAAGGTTCCCTCACCTAAGCATTAAAAATCTAGATGAGTATTTGGCCACCAAGAATGAAGTTTCTTCCGGGCATTGGAGCAATATCTTTTAGAGTCGATACATGGTTTCTCGCCTCAACATCAAAAACATTTCTGATTCTCAAAAATAATTCAAATTTTGAATTTTCCTTTATCAGTGTATAGGTTGTGCCTAAGTTGGTCAGGATATAACGTTCAGTAGGATTTTCATTTTCAGCAGTTTTAGTCTGCTCAAATACGTACTGAGCTTCAATATCCGAAGTCCATTTATTTTTAAGAAATTCAAGACCAGCAGTCACGCGAGGTGGTGAGATTCGAGGTAGACTTTTATTCGACTTCGTATCTTTGCCGCGAACATAGTCAAATCGAGATAACAAACTCCAAGTCCCTTTTTCATTTTGAAGGATTGTCTGTTTACCATCTAAATCGACTCCGTAAAACAATGCATTCGTTTGGACGTATTCGTTTTCAGGCAAGTCATCAGTTGTATCACCCGGGGTGTCCATATCGTTGTCTACACCATTTGGAGTCAGGGCAATATAATCTTCAAACTTCTGAGTATAAAAACTTAAACTCCATTTTGAAATATCAGATACTTTTTTCCATCCAAGTTCAAAGGCATGTGCCTTCTCCTTACTTAGTGATCCTTCTCCAATTTCAAATGTACCTGTAGCTAAGTGGGGACCATTAGAAAGCAATTCTTGAAACGATGGTGCACGTTCTGTATATGAATAAGTAAATGATAAAGATTGATCCTTTAATACTTGGTAGCGGTACCCGGCAGAACCATTTAGAGCAGTAAATCCAAAATCATCAGAAGCACCAAAATTAGTTGATGATTTTTTCTCCACTTCCGTTTTCTCTATACGGCCACCTCCACTCACAGCATGCTCACCAAATGTGAATTCCTGGAAGGTAAACAAAGAAAAAGCCTTGTTATTTGACGGAGGTAAAAATGCCTCGTCTCCGATCGCCTCAAATTCAAAAACCTG
Organism: Bacteriovoracaceae bacterium; assembly: GCA_044377495.1. Classification (GTDB taxonomy): domain Bacteria; phylum Bdellovibrionota; class Bacteriovoracia; order Bacteriovoracales; family Bacteriovoracaceae; genus Peredibacter. Next base: position 33,498 of record JBILYY010000004.1, read on the forward strand.
AGTTTGAATTCCTGTGACACCTTTAATCGATTCAGAATCATTTAAGGCTTCAATTCTGGTTTCGTTCCCTTTGTTTTTGAAAACCGTACCTGTTGCGCCTCCCTCAATTTCTTTGTGGCGGTAATCTGACTGAGCAGATCGAAGTTTAATCTTTTTAAAAGGTCCATTAACATTATATTCCCCATGAAGTTCGTATCTATTCTGGATCATATTGATAGAGACTTCTTTTTCGGCAACTGAACCATACTCATTGTCAAAATGTCCAAATGAGAGACCAAGAAATCCATCATTAAAAAAACGCGTGACACCTGCACCAAGACTATTCTGCTGACTAAAACTATTTTCAAGCTCATCTTTTTCCTCCGACTCTCCAGGAGGAAGAGGATCTGTTTGTCTCGTTTTCTTAGATCTTGCATAGGTAGGAATTTCTTGGTTTTGAAGATTCTTTGTAGCGCCATCAATATGGAACATCCATTGATCTTTCCCATAATCCATTCGAGCAGAATTACTTATGCCATTATTTACCGTCTCACCTTGAGACTGTACTTCAGTAATCAAGCCGTTTTCAAACTCAGAATGTGTTCTATTTGTAACAATATTTACAACTCCTCCTACTGCGGAAGATCCATAGAGAAGACTCATAGGTCCTCTCACAATTTCAATTTGATCGACCAAAAGTGGATCAATTGGGATGTTGTGATCCACACTCTGAGTGGAAGCATCAAGGGTACCGAGGCTGTTCTGTAAAATTCTTATACGTGGTCCATCTAAACCGCGAATTACAGGCCTGCTAGCATTGGGTCCGTACTGAGTGCTCGTAACGCCAACTTCTGATTGAAGGGTGTCCCCTATTGTCACCTGTCGACGTTTAGTTAATTCTTTACCTGAAAGTTTTGAAACGCTGGGAATAAAATTAACCAAAGACTTATCATCGTGGTGAGAAAGTACTTGGATCTTTTCAAGCTGGTAATCTTCGGCATAGGAATGATTTAGACCTATAATCAAAATGGAAAAAATAAGAATCTTCATAAATTAATGCTTCCCTTAAGAAATAAATAACTGCAACTAAGTTGCATATAACCTAATCCATACATGGATTCATGTCCAACTGCTTAGAGCAAATGGATCAACATGTAAGATTATGTTTGATGATGAATTTTACTGAACTCTCTTACTTAAGAATAGTTTCTTAAATTGAATGGATAAAGTTTAATAAAAAAGTATATCGTTGGAATTAATTCACTGAAAATAAGTGGTGGTGGACGTTTGGAGAAGCTGGTGCGGGCCCTGCAAATCATATGCACCGGAATATGAAAAAGCTTCTCTGTAAAACCAAAAGACCATATTTTTGAAAATTAATACTTAAGCTGAAAAGCAGATCTCCGCCGAGTTCGGTATTATATGTATTCACTGCACGATTTTTTTTTTTAATTGCAAGCAAATGAAACGACAAATCGGCTCAAGCAGTTCCTGGCCTAATTAACCTCATCCAGTCGGTAGGCCTGATGGCACCCGACACAGGTTCTCATGATGTCACTTACTTCGCGCAAGATTTTATCTTTGGTCATTCCTGAATGAACTTTAAGCGATAACTCATCAAAGCTTCGATGAACGCCCATGCCTGTCGTTTTAAATTCCAATGGGAGCTTGGCCATAAGTTTCGGATTTACATCTACAGCTGCCTTCATGCCAAGCGAATACGAAGTACTTTCGATAGTTTTCATATCATTATCCAAAGCAGCTTCCAATATTGTCTGAACCCCAGCAAGTAGCAAACGCATTTCACCCAAGACTAGATTTCTCTCGGCTCTTTGAAGCTTTACTGCCAAACGACCATCGTCAGCTTTTTCAGTGCTACCCTTTACGAAGATATAAGCGCCTACTCCCAAAGATAGAATCCAGAGTGCTATCGATAGGACTGCAATTTTTTTCCACATTGTTTACTGCTTTATTTTACAAGTTGAAATGCCAATCAACTGATAGAGAGGACACAAACCAATTAGACCAGTAAGTACAGGGATAATCCCAAGCAAAAACCAAGGATTCGCAGGGCCAACAAAGGCCATTATCACTAAAACAACACCTACAATAACTCTCACAACTCTTTCAATGGGATGAATGTTCTTTTTCATGGATATTCCTTTATTTGGGCTCAACAAAATTAACCGAACCTTGTTTGATGATGCTGTTATTTAAGACGACCTTATAAGTAATATTACACGTCTTCGAAATCATGTAATTAACACCGCAATATCTTGTAAGTGAAGAATCAACCGCCTTAATTGCTTTCTCCTCCTCAATATTGCCTTTAAGTAAGTAAACTATTTCAGCTGACTTAAAATGTATTGGATGCTCAGCTGTTTTCTCTGCCTCAATTTCCATCTTGAATTCGGTAATTTCTTGCCTCATTTTCTTGAGAATAGAAACAACATCCATGGCCGTGCATCCCATCATGGCATTAAGCACCAGTTCTTTCGGAGTTGGAGCGGTTTCGTTCCCACCATGCTCTTTGGCAGCATCAATGGTGGTTATCAAGCCACGGGTATCGCACCGAAACTGCATATTTTCGACCCAGTTTAAATTTGATTTCATAACAATTCCTTAATTGCAAAATATTTTCTGCATTGATTGAATTAACTTAGTAATATTCTTGTCGGCGATACTATAGAATGAAAACTGGCTTTCCTTTCTCACTTTGAGCAGTTTTTCACGCTGCATACGATTTAAGAATTGTGAGAGTTGAGACTGTGAGATATCACACAATTCAAGAATCTCGCCGACATTCCTCTCGCCTTCTGCAAGATAGCACATAATCATGAGTCGCTGAGGATGAGCTATTGCCTTCATTATAGTGGAAACTTCTGAGCACTTGTTTTTCATTTTTTCAGGATTCATGAGCTTCACCCCATATTTTTGTATCATTTTCTTTTCGATTCAATTCGACAAAACGTCTTTTTCCGATCATCCAGTAGTAAAAAAGTGGAACAGCAAATCGACTTAAGATGGTTGCCGCAATTTCACCAAAAATCAAACTGACTGCCAGCCCTTGGAAGATTGGATCAAACAACATGACAGCACTTCCCACAACAACAGCAGCTGCGGTTAAAAGCATGGGCCTAAAACGTAATACACCTGCGCTAATAACGGCTTCTTTTAATTCCATGCCGTTTTGAATTTGATGTTCAATGAAGTCTACTAGAATAATTGAATTTCGAACAATCACGCCAGCCCCGGCAATAAAGCCAATCATGGAGGTCGCCGTAAAATATGCCCCTGTTAAATAGTGGCCAGGTACAATACCAATGAGTGAGATAGGAATCGGAGCCATGATCACAAGTGGGACAAGAAAACTTCGAAACCATCCGACGACCAGAATATAAATTAAGATCATGACAGCTGCGAAGGCAGCTCCTAGATCCCTAAACACTTCGTAAGTAATAAACCACTCACCATCCCATTTAACAGTAATCTCATTATTGTCCCAAGGAACTTCTGCAGTTTGAGTTTTGTATGGAATTTTTGATTCTAATTTAAAAATTCCATAAACGGGAGCTTCCTCTGCGCCAGAAAGTTCCGACATGACATACTCAACAGGCTGTAGATTTTTCCGATATAGCACTTCTGTTTTCTTTTCCTGAACTGTCTTCAAAACATTCTCAGCTTTTACAATGCCAGCTTCAAAGCTAGGTAGATTTTGGCCTTTAAATGGTCTGGGCCCAGATCTAGTCGCATGATCTAGGGATAAATCAATTGTGACTTCCTCAGGAGAAGTAAAATCATTTAGTGTTGCCACTTTGGTTTCATTAAAAATTAAATGTCCCACGTTCCATATCTGTGCTGACTTTGTTCCATATAGTGCCGCTTGTGAATAATCATAAGGAAAAATGAGGCGTGGTCGCGCTTCCTTCCAGGTGTAATCCAAATCAACGACACTGGGTTCAGCTTGAAAAAGCTCTTTTACAATCTCGCCAGCCTTCCTTCTCTCCGTTATATCTTTACCATAGATCTCAGCAACCATGGTTGCCATGACCGGTGGTCCAGGTGGGATCTCAAGAAGCTTTGATGTTGCTGACTTAGAATCTGCAAAAGCTTTAATAACAGGTCTGAGATCATTAATAATATCATGACCTGATTTTTTGCGATCATGCTTATCAGCTAAAACGATGTGAAGATCACTCATATACTCAGACTTTCGAAGGAAGGTGTGCTTCACCATGCCCGAGAATGAGAATGGTGCAGCTTCACCTGAAAAAATCTGGACAATTTTAACATCAGGATGAGCCAAAATCTTTCTAGCAAGTTCTTTTGACCATTCACTGGAGAGATTTAATGGAGTTGTAACTGGGTAATCAAGTGTAACTTGAAACTCACTCTTATTATCGAAGGGCAACATTTTAACCTTAACCGCTTTGGTGGCAAACATGCTCGTAGCTGCTAAGAAGAGAAACAAAACTCCAACAGTAAATCCGAGTGCCCAAGATTTTTTAGAAAGTAGATGACCAGTTAACCAAATATAAAGTTTATCCAGTTTCGATGGTCCCTCGGGTTGATTATTTTCATGTTCATGAGATTCGTCATGCTTAAGAAGTTTTACAGAAGCCCAAGGAGTTACAATAAAAGCGACAAACAAGGATAAAATCATGGCAAGGCTTGCACCAACTGGTATGGGTTTCATATAAGGCCCCATCAAACCTCGGACAAATGCCATTGGAAGAATGGCACCAATAACAGTAAAGGTAGCCAGAATTGTGGGGTTCCCCACTTCGCTCACTGCTCTGAGAGTTGCCTGAAGTAGATTAAGATTTTTATAGGTTTTTAAATACCTCTCGATATTTTCAACAACCACAATGGCATCATCAACTAGTATGCCGATTGAGAAGATCAATGCAAAAAGAGTGACACGATTTAGCGTGTATCCCATAAAATAGTAGATCGACAGTGTTAAGGCTAAAGTAACTGGAATAGCAACTGCAACAACGAGAGCAGCTCTCCAACCCATAGCGAGTGCTATGAGAAGAGCAACAGAAACTGTGGCAATAATAAGGTGTTCAATAAGCTCGGTAGATTTTTCACCGGCAGTTGCTCCGTAATCCCTAACCACTGTCAGTTCGACGTCTTGAGGTAATTCCTTTTTAAATATTTCAACACGTTTTAAAAGTGTCTCGGCCAAAGCGACTACGTCAGTCCCTTTTCTTTTTGAAAAGCTAATGGTGACTGCATTATCGCCATCAATTTTTTTGTCTTTATCAAAGAGAGTCGAAACTCTGGTCCTTTCTTCCGGGCCATCGATCACAGAGGCTACATCTTTGATTTTAATTATTTTCCCGGCCCGGCTCCCTATTGCGAGTACCTGAATATCAGCGACGCTGGAAAGTTTTCCACCCACTTCAACGTCATAAACGGCAGTTTGCGACCAGTTTTTTCCTGCAGGCAGAAGTGCGTGATTCATTTTTAGTGCTTGGTAGAGATCATCCATAGTCACAGAAAAATGCTCCAGTTTTTTTGCATCAGCAATAACACGCAAACTTCTCTTCACTCCCCCCATTAACTCTACACGACCCAAATCTGGTGTACTGGATAATTCCCGGGCAAGAGGCGCCACCAGTTTTCTTAGTTCAAAATCATTTTTTTTGTGTGAGGTAAAAGTTAAGGCCATAAATGGGACGTCATCGATACTATAAGATTTCACTTCTGGCTTCATCACATTGGACGGAAGCTCATTCATAATGGTCATCAATTTGTGATGGACTTTAACTAAAGAAGGCTCGATAGGCTCATTTACCTTAAAACGCACTGTAATCAACACTCCATGCGGTTGACTGGCAGAATAAATGTATTCAACACCATCAAGACCCCACATTGCCCTTTCAACTGGTTCAGTGATATTTCTCTCAACTTCCCGCGCCTCCATTCCTGGTGCCGGAATCATGATATCGATCATCGGAACGGTGATTTGAGGTTCTTCTTCCTTAGGGGTCAAATAGACAGAAGCAATACCCAAGAGCAGACTTACCAGTATCACAACGGGTGTAAGTTTAGACTGGACGAAAGTTTCGGCCAATTTTCCTGCGAAACCTTTTTTGACATCAGGCAGTTTCATATGATCCTTATTAATTATTTAATTGGTAGAGTCGAGAATAAGTATCCAAATATTGTGTTTCTACTTTGGTTTTGTTTTCAATCAAGTCGACTCTCCGATTGATGACTTCGGCTAACTGCAAAGCAGAGAGCATGCCTGATCGGAAAAGTTTCATGGCATTTAAAGTTTGTTCTTTGAGGAGGCCGTCTGTATTTTCGAGAAGCACCAAGTTTTTTTCCAAAGTAATTTTTGATTCAAGTAGTTGATCCATCATGATCTTTTCGTCTTGTTTCGCAGCTTCTAACTTGGACTTTCCTACCATGGATTTCGCATTCGCTTCAGCAACTCGGCCATATGAATCACTATTAAATAAATCCCACATAAGATAAACTCCAAAGGCTTGAGAATTGGCCGTGTCTCGCGACCCATTATAGAGGTTATTTTGAGCAAAGAGACCAACTTTAGGTAAATAGCGGGCCTTTTCCATATCCTTAACATTATCGAGAGTACTGACTTTAAATTCCTGCGCCAGCATCATAGATGAGTAAGAAGCCGAGGATGTATGAGTGAGGTTAGAATTTAAAAAATCTTTTAGTCTTTGTCCAAGATCCGGGGACCAGACATCGTTCGTTTGTGTTTTAGTATCAATCCATTTTTTTGAATTAGAAACTTTCATATCGAACTCAAAGAGCATGCCCTCGATTCTGTTATCCACTCCCTTTAAACCCAAGAGACCTGAATAACCAACAGGATTATTATGTGACCCTACCTGATAACTTGAAATAATCTTTTCAAGATTTTTCTTCAGATCAAATAATAGGGTTTCATTTTGAGAATGGAGTAAAACGACACCGTACTGACGGCCCAGTTCCGCATATTCTTCAGATTTCTTTGCCTTCATTTCCATTTCTGACGCTTTGACAAGTGACTCAAACATTGTAGCTTGTGAGCTTTTCATTCCCCCTTCGTACAAAGGCAAGTCAACCCCCATAGATGCGGTCTTGAAATTCTTTGTGCCGGGTTGATTTAAAGCTGAAGGTATAAAATCTGATTGCTGTATTGATCTTTGTCCCAAATTATTAAAAAATACTTGAGTCGGATCATTGGTATTAAACCATTGGCCCCCTACATAGACTCTTGGAAGCCAATGTCGATTGGCGCGGGCAAGCGTTAACTCGTTGGCCTCTTTTTCCTGGGCCACCGATTTCTGTTGGTAAGACTTCTGATAAAGTTCATTCCAAAGGACATCGAAGGTTTTATTCACCGGTGACTGCGCAAGTGCAACACCAGAGATTGAAAAAATGGCAAAAACTATGAGACTCTTCATTTTAATCCCTTAACCGCAACAACTCGGTTTATCTGTTGTTGAGCAATCATTCATTTTTTTATTATTCCAAGGCATTTTCTGAAGTATTTGCGCCATAGGGCAATAGCCAGTGTAGCCAGCTAGAGCTAATCCGAAACCAACAAATAGAGCAAGATAAACGAAGTCAGGATTCATAAATTTGGATGCCAAAAAGGCGAAAAAAATCATCGAAGACGCAACAATTTGAACTTGTCGCATCAAGGGGAACATAGATCCTTTACCCTTGACGGCCTTGCCTTCAGCTTTCCACTTAAGTATACCGCCTTCATAGCAACTGAAGTTATGTTGACCCACATCAAACTTTTTTAATTCAGTCAGGGCCATGTTGGCGCGATTACCAGTGCGACACATGATAGCGACTTCACTATCCTTTAGATTTTTAAGAATACCGGGCATCAATAGGTCGAATTGTGACAAGGGACAACAAATTGACTCAGGCACATGCTCTGCTTCAAACTCATCTCTTTCTCTAACATCTAGAATGACCATAAAATTAACTCCTGCTTCAGATTGACATTTAACGTCCAGTTGTTTACAATTCTATAATATAAGCGAACAACAAGCAAGGGAGTTTTTATAAAAACATTTAACAACTATTGGCCACTTATCTTAGTAGGTTTATGGTTTCTGTATAAGTGGTGGAATTCTAAGAAAATCATCGCGATGCTTCCGGCGCTTAAACAAAAAGGTGCGAGTTTTATTGACGTAAGATCTGCAGCAGAGTTTGCGCATGCTAGTGCACCAGGGACAGTCAATATTCCCCTTCAGGAACTAAATACCAGGCTTAATGATATCCCAAAGTCCTCGCCTGTTGTTCTTTGTTGCGCCACTGGGACAAGGAGCGGAATGGCCAAAATGGTATTAAAGAGAAACGGTTATAAAAACGTTTACAATATCGGGAATTGGACCAAATTTTTAAATTGATCAGAACATGTTACATGCCTTCTTTGGATTGATAGTTGGCCTGATCATGGGCTTCACGGGAGAATAGTGAGCTTATGGAAAAAATAAAAAAATGGTTTTCAAAAAGTAATAGTCTTTCTTTACTAGTGCTAGCAATTGCCGTCTATTTCCGAGGACCCGAGATGTTAAAAAACTTCCGGTTTGAAGGGGGTAAGCTTTCAACTCAGCAATATAAAGTGATTTCAAGTAGCGGTCTAAATAGCACGATTTTTTTTCCTCCCGTAAAATCCAAAGCGATCGCAATTTTCTGGGCCTCATGGTGTGGCCCATGCAAAATTGAAATGAATAGACTTAAATCCTCAGTTGAAAGTGGGGCCATCCCTAAAGAATTGGTCTTTGCCATCAATCCTTTTGAATCATCGCCCGTAGTGATGAAGTTTCTAGCCGAGAATGCCTACCCTTTCACCTTTATTGAGGCGCCTGGTATATCAACCCATCTTGCTATCCAGTCCACGCCCACAACCTTGTTCATACAAGATAACTTGATAACATCAATGAGTTCGGGCTTAAGTTTAATTGGCATTTGGCGAGCGGAATTATTTCTTTAAATATGTTCAGCTAATTGTTTTGAGCGCGCGAGTTTATGTTTTAATTTTCTCCCAGAGGCGAGTCTTGGTTTCTTTACCATCGACCCATCACAAAGATTTCCAGAATTATCGAGTTCAAAAAGTTTGCCTAAGAAGGTTTGCTCATCAACAGGATTTCCAGATTTTTTTGCGTATTTAGCGTAAAGTTTAGCCGATTTTTTCCCAGGTTGCTTTAAGTGCAGTTCGGCCAGCGTCTTTAGTATTCTATCTACGTCTGCAAGCTGGAAGGCTGCGATGTTTGTGTTGGCCAAGGTTCCAATGCCGGTTGCAAGGCCAGTTCCGGCCATTCCAAGGACTACTCCTGCCAATGGGTCTATTCCCAAAACATAAACTACTCCGAGCCCGACAAATGCACCACCTAAGGTGGCGGCATAGGTTCCGGCAACAATTGTCACCGGCGATAGAGATAGCTTAATGATGAGTTGTTTTCTGCGCTTAAGATATTCGTCCATACATGTATTTTCTGGACCAACAGAAGTAATGAGTTCTTTCACATCTTTGATTCTTACGGCCGGTGCTTCAATAACTTCTTCGTCGAGCATGATTTCTGCAGCTTCTGGGATTTCTACAGCGGCAAAGCTGTTGAGAGAAAAAAGACAACTTAGAGCAAGTGCTTTGAATTTCATTGATTAACCTTTGAAATAGTGGTTTCGGCTGGATTATCGCACCATATCGCCTTAATAGAGAGTGGAATGGCAAATTTTACAAAAATCTTGGGGCAAGTGCTTAGAAAGACTGCTCGCGACTAAAGTTCTCGGCCGCTATGTAGATAAAAAAAAATAAACCTTTATTATCATAACCTCTGCTTTTGCTAAATTTTGCGGAGTTGAGGGCATACGCACTTGAGATGACTGTATATCAAACATTGAATACTATTAAATGGGGGCGGTCTGCTGAATTTTAATGGATTCTCTGACTTAAAAGTTTGGCCATTTTTCGTTATGACCGACTTCACTTGATTCTAGCGAAATATCGAAAAGGTTTTATAAAAACTTGGAATGTATCTGCCTTTTCATCTGGAATGGGGACTTCTAGTTCTGGCAAAACTAAGCAGATTTTTTTGTATTAAGTGAATTATTTGATTTTAGACAAAAATCTGTGAGTGCATTTAATGAATCACTTTTAAAAGGCTTTTCTAGAAAACCATCGGCACCTAATTGATATAATTCCTCGACGTTATACTTAGAAGCAGCAGACATTAAAATGACTATCGGCACTTTGATAAAATTGTTTGACTTAACCTTGGTTAGTAGCTCAACACCATCAGATAGAGGCATTCTAATATCTGAAATAATGATATCTATCTCAATCGTTTGACATATATTAAAAGCCTCAATGCCGTTGGACGCCGTCATGATAATTCCATTATATCCCTTTAGCATGAAACACAGAATATCTCGAATGTCCTCGTCATCATCCACCACTAAGAATCGAAGCCTTTGCTCTTTCCTCATTTTATACTCCCCCTAGTATCCGTCTCGGTATTCACTTAAATTCCTTTTACGAATTCAAAGAGAAAAAAGGAAACCTTTAGACAGCAGATGAAATCCTTGAGTTTGTCTCATGCAAATTAATTTACAAGCTTAACAAGACCTAAAGATTAAATTTGGGGATGTATCCTATCCAGTTCCAGGGGACTTTAGAAGGAAACAACTACCTTGTTTTAATGATGGTGACTAAGTTTGGGGGTGAGCAAGCTGACTTAGCTTCAAAGAATTCACGATGTCTCGCCTCAACAAATAGGTAAACTCAAGGCTCGCGAAAACTAACTTTCTGGCATTAAATATGAACAGTTCTCTTTTTTTTAGGGCCTCTTCAGTATCCATGAGTACGGTCTGATCATCTTTTTTAACAAATGAAATGGAAGTAAGCCACCACCATTTTTCACACTCTGGCGTACATTCTGAAAAAGAATGGAGCAAATTTACTGGAACATCTTACCCGGATTCATTAAAACTTTAAGTTGCGGCAATTTAGAGGCTCACCCGCTGTAAAAGGGATTTGCCTATGACAACCATTCTTAATCCTATTAAAATTGATAGATCTTTATTGTAACAAAGATGCCCCAAGAACTAATGATGGCCAAATTCTAAGGCCAATTTATTCTGATTTTAGCAAAACAAAAGGTGGAACCACAGCTGATACGACTTCGCCGACAAGAACGGAAGCTTATATGAAACTTATCAATGACCACCGAATTAGAGTTGGTGTTGTTTGCTCCATTGGATGCTGCATGCTGGAGTCTTTTAAGTTTATCACCACCGCCCAAAAGCTCACTTAACAGAAAGCCTACACGTCCTTGATAAAAGAGAAATAAATTTGATTCTTTTTACATCTCAAAAAAACCTAAGTTATTAAAAAACCGAGAATTTTGTTCAGTGGCAGTAATGCTCAGATGCAAAGAGACAAGTCAAAACTGTCTAAAATCTGTTCAACTTACAAACGAATGTAAGCTCTTTTTAC